>CAZADP010000032.1:0-9144 GCA_964483905.1 uncultured Candidatus Bathyarchaeia archaeon
CTTCTCTAAGCCTCTTATGATCCACTTTTCCAACATCTGTCTTTGGAACTTCGCCCCTAAACTCCACTATTTTCGGAACCTTATAGTGAGCAAGTCTCTCTTCGCACCATTTTATGACTTCTTCTTCGGTTATCTTTCCTCTATAATCAGCTTCTGGAACAACTATGACCTTTATGCGTTCACCAACCTCTGGATCTGGCACCCCTATTACAGCGGCTTCCTTTACCTTTGGATGTTTATACAGTACTTCCTCTATTTCGTGCGAATAGACTGACAGACCTTTGTATTTTATCAAATCCTTTTTACGTTCAATAAAATAGAAGTACCCTTCCTCATCCATCCTTACAATGTCACCTGTTCTGAACCATCTCATGCCTCTAGCTTCAAAGAAGCACTTTGCATTTTCCTCGGGTTTCCTTAAGTACTCTCTCATTATTTGGGGGCCGCTTAAAACTAGTTCGCCTGTTTCGCCAGGTGGCAAAAACTCGTTTTTATCAGCGTCTGCCACAGCTGCATAAGTGCTTGGTAGCGGAACGCCGAATGACCCCGGCTTGTTTCTTTCTGGCGGGTTTGTATGTGATACCGCTGTTGTTTCAGTAAGGCCATATCCTTCGGCTATTTCTCGACCTGTTATCCTTAACCATTGCTTCCGTGTGGCTTCATGTAGAGTATCAGCTCCGCAGAAGAGATACTTGATTTTTTTCCAGTTTACTCTCTTAGTTTTGGGTTCATCAACCAGATATTTGTAAAGTGTTGGAACTCCATAGAAAAGTGTTGTGTTATAGTCTTGGATGGCGTCTAGCATTTCGTTCAGTTCAGGTTTGGCGAATAGGACCCCGGTTCCGCCACGGAAGGCTCCGGTGAGCATGATTACTGACTGCCCATATATGTGATAGAACGGTAATACGGCTAAAGCACTTTCTTTTCCGTCTTCTATTTTTGGAAAAAATTGTCTCATTTGTTCTTGAATTGCAGCAACGTTTCTATGTGTTATCACCGCCCCTTTTGGGTCGCCAGTCGTTCCTCCAGTATAGGGAATGGTAGCTATATCATCAGGTGATATTTGTACACTGGGTGGGTTTGGTGAGGATTTTTCAAGCAGCTCTTGGAAAGATAGTAAGCTTTGCCCTTTCTGGATTTCCTCTTTGAGCGGCTTTCCTCGAAGTCTGGCCATAAAACCTTCACTGCTCGGTAGATATTCGGATATACTTGTTATGATTACATAGTCTAGTTTGACTTCCTCTAGGGCTTTTTCCACTTTTTCATAATGCAAATCAAGGCAAATGATTGCTTTGGCTCCGCTGTCTCGAAGTTGATAAGCAATTTCGCGTGGCGTGTAAAGTGGGCTCACGGTTGTGACGGCGGCTCCGAGTCTCAAAATGGCAAGGTATGAAATAACAAACTGGGGACAGTTTGGAAGGTATATGGCAACTATGTCGCCTTTTCGTATCCCTAATTCATGCAAGGCTTTCGCGAATCTTACAGAGTTTTCCCTTATCTCTTTATTCTTAATCTTTCTTCCATAGAAGATTAAACCGATTTTATCTCCCCACTTCTTGTAGTTTTCATCTACTACCTCTACTATGTTGGTTTCTGGGACTTTAATATCGGGTGATACGCCGTTAGCATACCATTTTGTCCATGGTCTTTTGAGGTATTCATCCAGGGCTTGGTCAGATTTCGAGTTTTCCATGAGCCATCGCTTCTATTTTACTAACTTATATCCCTATATACATTTCTCTCATGTCTTTATTTTCCATTAATTCTTTTCTGGTTCCATGCGCTGCTATTCTTCCATGCGTAATTACATACGCCCTGTTGGCTAGACTGAGCGCAATGCTGACATCTTGTTCAACGAGTAATATTGTTATTCCTGAACTCCAAACTTCTTTTATGCTGTCAAAAACTTTCTGCTTTACCAAGGGTGCTAATCCGAGCGAAGGCTCGTCGATCATTAAAAGCTTAGGTTTCGACATAAGGGCCCTTCCAATCGCCAGCATCTGCTGTTCTCCACCGCTCATTGTTTGGGCCATCTGGTTTTTCCTTTCTTTTAGGATGGGAAAAAGTCGATAAACCGACTCTAAATCTTTTTTCATCTGGTCCCGGTCTTTTCTAATGTAGCTTCCCATCATTAAATTTTCAAATACGGACATTTCTGGGAAAATTCTGCGCCTTTCGGGACAGTGAACGATTCCTTTTTTTACTATGTGCCATGGTTTAAGTTTGTCTATTCTCTCTTTCTCGAAGAGAATTGTACCAGCAATTTTTGCTCGCTCTCTTCTTCCTCTTTGGAACTCCCTCAGCATTCCCGATATTGCTTTAAGTAGTGTCGATTTTCCAGCTCCGTTGGGTCCGACAACTGCTACGAACTCCCCTTTTTCTACATTGATACTGACATTGTTTAATGCCATCGCTCCGTCGTAGTGAACTGTTATGTTATCAACTTCTAACATTAAATCGCCTTTCCCAAATACACTTCAATAACTTTCTGGTTTTCTGCTATTTCTTCTGGTGTTCCTTCAGCAATCTTTTCGCCATAATGGATAACCATTACCTTTTTGATGAGCCTCATAAGCGCTTGGAGTTTATGTTCAACTATCACTATCGTATAACCATCGAGATGCATTCTTTGAATAGACTTAACCATGTATTCTGTTTCTATTGGGCTTAATCCACCAAAGGGTTCGTCTAGAAGGACAATATCAGGCTCTAGTGCCATGGCTCTTGCAATTTCAAGGCGTTTTAAGTCGCCGTGCGAAAGATTTTCGGCTGGCTCAAGCATCATTTCAGATAGACCTACGTCTTCGAGCATTTCCATGGCTTTTCTCTCAGCTGTTTTGATCCATTCGATTTTCTTCTTTCCTCTTGGAGAGTTTAATGCAACTATTATGTTTGCGATTGTTGGTAGATGCCGGAAAGGTCTAACAATTTGAAATGTCCTAGCGAGCCCTTTGTTAGCAATTTTGTGTGGGGGAAGTCCCGTTATGTCTTCGCCGTTAAGTCTTATTTTTCCCGAATCTGGTTTTAGGTATCCTGTTATCAGATTGAAGAGGGTTGTTTTTCCTGCGCCATTGGGTCCGATTATGCCGAATATTTCGCCTGCGTCGACATAGAAGCTAAGGTTTCCTACCGCCGTTAGTCCTCCGAAGCGTTTTGTCAAATTCTCGACTTCGAGTAAGTGCATAACTCCACCACATTTAGTCTGCTTTTGCCATCTTCTGTTCTAGTTCCTCAATTGGTCTTGCTTCTTCAAGATCTTCAAGCTTTTCAACTACGGCCCTAGCGATGCCCCTCGGCCATTTAAGTATGAAGATTATCACGATTAGGATGAAGATAAGGAACGTCGCGTATTCCCATGTGAGGCCGAAATAGTGCCATTCACTAATGTTGATAATTTTCCTGAAAACGTACATGTCAAGGAAGTAGTAGATATATGTTCCAACGATGGGACCATAGATGGTTCCTATGCCGCCGAAGATTGTGACAACTAGTGGAAGTACAGACCAGCGGATTCCAAAAAAAGACGGATTTGCAAAACTGCTAATATAGACAGCAACACAACCAGACAAACTTGCAAACAGGCCGCTTATAACGAAGGCCAATAATTTGTAATTTGTCACATTTATTCCGCAAGCCTTAGAAGCTAATTCATCGTCAAGTATGGAAACGAATACCATCCCCCTTTTGGAATTAGCTATTTTATACAGTATTATGGCTGATATCACCATGAGAGATAGTGTCAGATAATACTCTGCAATTCGTGCGTCTAAACGGATTAAACCCTGAAAAAATGCAGGTAATCGAGGGGGTGGAGGTATGCCTTCTTCTGCTTTGGTCACATCCCTAAAATAATAGACGGCGCGTTCGAGAAGTAAGGGGAAGGCCAAAGTTAATAATGCCAAGTAGGACCCTTTCACCCTTAGGCATGGAAGCCCAATAAGCAAGGCAACGACAGCGCCTGCTAACATGCTTACGGGTATTACCATCCACACTGGCCATCCAAAATGCATGAATAATAGTGCCGAAGAATAACCACCTATTCCAATGAAAAGGGCATGACCCAAGCTCATCTGACCCGTGCGCCCCACCAGCAGATCCCAACTTGCTGCTAAGATCGCCATTACGCTCGCATCTCTTAGCATCATCAATGTAGAAGAGTCCAGCGCGCGTGTCATGGGTAAGAGAGCAAAAATCATGATGAGAAGGAGCGCAAGCATTCTTGGCGGAATATCATATATGTATGTTGCGAAATTCGTATAGGCTTTTCTGAGATACTTAACAACCACGAGTTCAATCCTCCATTTCTACGCGTTTTCCAAATAGTCCCTTAGGTCTAACAACCAGCACGCAAAGTAGAATTAGGAAGGGTACGGCGTCAACTATAGCCCCTCCCAAAGGAACGGTTAGTTCAACAATTGTTCGTGAGAATCCGAATATAAGGCCTCCAACGAGAGTACCTTTAAGGCTTCCAAGACCGCCTAATACTACAATAGCAAACGATATTGCCAGAGGCTGTAACCACATGATTGCTGAACCCACTCTTGTTGTAGAAGATACAATCATTACCCCTGCAATGCTTGAAAGTCCTGCTGAAATTGCCGCAGTCAACATGTACATCTTTTCTGTACTAATACCCATTAACATAGCCGCCTCATGGTCCTGAGACAACGCTTTCATAGCCTTACCCGTCTTAGTTGTTGCTATTAGAAGCCACAAGGCTACGAAGAGACAGAAAGAAGTTACAGCAGCTAGCACCCTAGAGTACGAAATGCTTACATTCCATATGGTGATATTCCCAGATAGAAGTTCTGGAACTGGAAGCTGCATCCCCCATAAAGAACCAAAAATTAAGTAGATCATCTGTTGAAAAACTATGCACCCAGATATTGAGACAACCAATGTAGCAAGTTCGTCGCCTAATATTTGGTGGAGCGTCAATCTATAATAAATACTTGCGACAATTCCAGTGAGTATTGTACTAGCGATCACGGGTAGTATTAGAGATAAGATTGAAAATTCTGCAGGAATAGAAATGGAAAAGACATCGAGTAAGATGCTGTAGAAATAAGTGCCAATCATGAAGAAAGCACCATGGGTCAAGTTTATTATGCCAGATACTCCATAACTTAATGTGAAACCTGATGCCAAAAGAGCGAAAGTACAACTCGAAAGGATACCGTGAAGAATAATTCCTTCAATCATTTGTCTCACCTTTCTTGCGAACGCGCCGATTTGAGACTAAGACACATATACTTTGCAACTAATAAGATTTTCTTGATCTTACTAATAGTATGTGCAGATACTAGTTACTTACATAAAAAAAAGTGAGTTTGGATGCTATGCTTTTTTTATGGTAGTGGCCATTGCGCAGCAGATTTTCCGAAGCCTTTGGCAATCAGGAATATGTCGTTGATGTCAGTTTTTCCATCGACGTTCACATCGGCTTCTATGTTCCATCTGGGATTGCCTGGCGAGGCACCGAATGATTTTGCAATTGTGAAAATGTCTTTGATGTCTACTTTTCCGTTAAAGTCAAGGTCGACGTCCGCTAGGTCATACATCCATGTCGGTATGACCGTTTTTGTTGAGTATAGCTGGTCGACTGGTGATACAACCTCCATTTTTTCCTTCCTCCACTGGACCATCATAGCTCTCAAATAACCGTCTGGCCATACTGGACCAGCCGATACACTGAAAACGTCATGCCATTCTGTATATTTGAATCGGTTAGTTAGGCCTACTCTAGTGTGTGCCGCGATGTAGGGTATTAATGCATCTGCATCTGCTGTCCCATCAAGATATGGTTTTACTACGTCAGAAGGAGCCGCTTCGAGCGTTTCCTTAAGTGCGTATAGTTGATCATAGGCGCCAATAGCTGTGTACATGGGCCATGCTCCTCCTGTTTTGGTGACGAATTTGTCCCAGAAGACATCGGTCACGCCGGGGACTATAGGCGTTCTTGTTCCTAGCGTGTTCATGATGACCTCGTACGCGCATTTACCTCCAGTTACACTCCAGTGAGTCTGTATCTGTCCCAGTACATTTATTCCCACAGGCAAGGCTTGAACACCCATAGAGGCCCACTGCACTATTAGGGGCAAGCCGGCTCTTCCAGAGAACACAATTATCATCAAGCGGGCTCCCGAATCTTTTACGCCGTTCAAGTAGGTTGACAAGTCGGTTGCTGTTTCAGGTATTCTTGCTTGGTATGCAAGGGTTACGTTAGGGCCTAGAACCGTAGGATAAATCGTCGGGGTGGTCAAAATGTAATGCATTTTGGCAGTCCATGCAAGGTCTTCAGTCAAAACAGCAAATTTAACTGGATGTCCATACATGGGCAAGAGTTTGTATGGAATGAGATAATACACTAAGTAGCCGAAGATGTTCCTGACAAGCATAGTAGAGTTGATTGGATTTACCCTGAATAGGTATTTGTACCTTGCATATAGGGCAGGATTGGTCATGTTTGGAATTAGTTCGTCTGTGGATGCGCCGTTTATAAAGAACGGGACTTTTGCATCCATTGCCTCTTCAATAATTGGACCAGTGACCTCTGTTCTGAAACCACCCGCAATAAACTTAGCTCCCTCGTCAAGTAACCTGGCAAGTTCGGCTCTGGCTTTGGTTGGATTGTATGTTCCTGTTTCAGGATCGATAGCATATTCATTTCCCAAGATCAGCTGGATTTGATATGATGTTCCGCCTATTTTAATGCCGCCTGCTGCATTGATTTCATCTCTCGCCATTTCTGCTGCCTCTTTCATTCCAGGAGACCAGTGTGGCAATCCAACTGGGCCTATGACTCCTACCTTTATTGTTGGTTGTGCGAAGGTTAAACCACTGAAAGCTATGCTAGCGATTAGAAGCAAAGGTATCAGTGTTAAAACTAGCTTTTTATACATTTTCTCATCCTTCCTCCAACTAATTATGATTTTTGTATATATTTAAATCTTGTTTAACTTTGTTCTATACGAATTTACTAAAGGATACAGAAAAGCATAAGCACAACTAGTTTTGAGCCAAAAAAGGTTTTCAATTGTTCTCTGATTAATCTGTAGATCCAAGAATGTAGAAAAGCAATGGTAAATGCTAGGCCAGTCAGCGTTCTTCAATGCCAGCTAAATATTCTGCTATCTTTTTCTTTCCCTCGAAATCATATGTGGCAGCGATAGTTATTTCCTCCATTATTGGAGAGCCACCTCCATGAACCCCTGCAACGGCTGAAACCCCGCTGAGAGACGAACATAGCATATCAGAAAGGAGTCGGAAACAAAGGTGAATATTCTTAGGCAGGATATCTCCTTTTCTCATGATGTACTTTTCAAGAAAGCGTTTAGTTTCAGGATTCACAAACTCTTCTTCAAACGGTAGGGTTGCAGGCAATCCTCCCGCTAGATCCGTGAGTATTTCAGATTCATGATAGATATTCAAACCGGCATGTCGCCTACCAACGTTTGCATATACCGTATTTGGGATGAAACTGCCTGACTCATGCTGCTGGCCCTCAACGGCTGAAGCTATCCCTGCCGCATACACAAGTTCCGCCACACTTGCAAGATGGGCCAGCTTAGACCTAACATGCGGCTTATCAGCTATCCCTTGATACTCAGCAACAAGAGCTGAAGCACCAGTTACTATATCCGTCACCGCAGGCTTACATCCAGTATAGCTATGTCTATGGTAGAGAGCAAAGCCGTGAGCTAATAATGCAGCGAAAGGCCATTCACCACACATAAAAACTCTTTCCCAAGGAACAAAGAGGTCATCAAAAATGACAAAGGAATCTGCAAACCCGTAATCGGCAATTGGGGCTTTGAACACCTTTCGCGGTCTGGGATTCGCGACATGTGTGATCAGCTTGATCCCGTCAGTATCGGCTGGAACGGCGAATGCCACAGCATAATCGGCATCTTCTTCTTTCATGGCTCTAGTGGGTAAACATATTACCTCATCGGCAATGGCAGCCATGGTGATGTGGTTCTTGGAACCTCTCACAATTATCCCATCTTTCCTTTTCTCTACAATACGCACATAAAGGTCTGGATCCTTCTGCTCATGCGGCCTAAGACTTCTATCTCCCTTAACATCTGTTTGAGCCGCCGCACCTGTCAAATCGTTTTTCTGGAAATATTCCAAATATTTAACGAATCTTTTATGGTATTCGGTGCCATACGCCTTATCGACCTCGTTTGTTACAAAGTGAAGAGCATTTATTGCATCACACCCCATACATCGCTGGATACAACCGCCTGTAAGATGACAAGCTTTCCTTATCATCTTCTGCTTCTTGATCAGGTCATCAGCGCTGTTGTTCACATGGGTGAAGCGGTTTATGACCTCCCCTGTCAAGTGCGAAGTTCTGGTAATTAGATCCTTAAATTCAGGATCCGCTGCGAGGTCGAAGGTTTTTGAGAGCACCCTTATGGACGGTAAAAGTTCAGGATTGTCGCGTTCTACAATTTCTCCATTCATGTATACGTTTTTTCTCATTTGACGAAGCCTTTCGATGTATTCTTTTGAAGCTCTCATATCAGCCACTGAAACTAGATTAACCCCGAAAGTAGATAAGAATAACGGAGCAAACACATCGAAACTGAGCTTACAAACCAGTAACTGTTAACTTTTTTGTCACGTCACAAGTACACGAAGATGCACAATCTTTTGACGGAAATATCGAAATGGGGATTCTGAAGATATAGGGGGTTAGGCTTGCTTATTTTTCGCGACAAGCAGAAAACAATTGTCGAGACAATTGGTCTCGCCTCATAGCGCGCGCTCATAGTATGGATTTTGTCGGGCTGAATCTACACTTGAGTTTAAAATGTATATTGTTATGGTGGATTTTATGCTGTGACATGTAAGTTAACAGTATGTTTGAACCGAAAGAAATAAATTTTGAGCTTCTTTAACTCAGACACCAAACATAGGTTTTGAGAGTGTTTGAGTTGCGTGATGTAGCCATAGTTGGAGTTGGTCAGAGTAGGTTTGGAAACAGATGTGACGTGAGAATCGATGAGCTTGCATGGGAAGCTGTCAGTGACGCCCTAAAAGATGCAAACCTCTCAGCCAAAGACATGGAGTTTCTGGTGGTTGGATGTGCTGGCGGATGGAGCGCTGAAGCCTTACCCGCTGCTATTTGTTCAG
>CAZADP010000033.1:0-9118 GCA_964483905.1 uncultured Candidatus Bathyarchaeia archaeon
GTTGCTCCATAATTGTAATGGTATATTTTGCGGTAATCGCTTGCCTGCGGATGCACGAAAACGCTGCACACTATGACCCAATCATCGACTTTATCTTTGGGGACAATTCCTTCCTCAACGGCATCAGCAACTGCTTTGGCCACAGCAGCCTGTGCAGGTCCAAAAATCTTGCCAGCGTCTTCCAGATTCTTTACGGTAACTTTGGGCACAAGCAACGTATGTGGCTTGGGTGGAAGGTTTGGTCTTATAACCGCCAAGAGCGGTGTATGCCCCATAGAAAGATTGGATAAGCCTGACGCAAAAGCATCTCCGACAGGGCCTTCCTTGTCCCCTAGTAGAAGGTCGACATGCGCAACTTCATTTCCCTCTCCCACTAAGGCTTCGCCGATCAGATAGGCGCCTTTTCCTGTTGCCCCGGCAGTCTCAGCTACATAAGCTGTCGGAATGGTATCCGCTATCTCCTTGAAACCGACATTGAACTCCTTAAGCCAAGTATAAAGGGTATCCCTGTGCACGTTCAGAAACTTCGCCGTGCCTGAAATTGTAGGTTTTGTCGGTTTACCTTTCAAAGGAGTCCGCGCTGCAACATCTTTTCCAACGGCATCCGTCAACATTCTGATGAGCTCTTCTCTACTTTCCGGCTTCTTGATGTCTCGCTCCGACATTCAAATCACCTTAGTATAATTCCAGTGGGAAAAGTAGTATATAAGACTGTCGGAAGCGTAACCAACGTTAACGGAAAATGTGGAATTGGAGACAAAAGTTGTCGGAAACAAACTGTTAGGCAACTTTTCCACAGACTTAGTGAATCTTCATTGGAAATTGTCGACAACTTAGAAAACAATTTCTAAAGGTAGCGTTTCTTACTGTCGATTTCTGCTTTTCGTCTTCAGTGTTTTCTAAAACGGTTTTCATTTTTGTTTAATGTTTTGATCGGTAAGTCTATATACTTTAGAGTCTTAAAGGCTTGATTCCATTTGCGGAGCTTATCTATGCTATGGAAAGATATCGTCTGCTTATGCGTAGTAATCATAGGCGTAATCCTATTTTTGTACGGCAGTAACATCTATGACGCAATAGTCGGATGGGGTGGAATTTATTTAATAATTGGTGGTTTTTTCGCAGAAATCATTTTGAGAATATTTACGGCTGTAAGGGGAAAAAGAGTTAGTCAGCAACCGTAAAGTTCTGAGTACTTTTTGCGTAGATGGTCCAAGTAGGGTTTGACGTTCAACTCGTTCCCCGTAATCTTTTTGATTAGATCTGCAGGGTCATAGAGGTTTCCACAGTTGTGCACGTTTCTAACCAGCCATTGTTTTACTTGGTTGAAGTTGCCCTTTACGAGTTGTTTTTTCCAGTACGGTAGGTCTTTCTCAATTGTAGCGAGTATTTGTCCGCTGTAAATATTGCCCAAGGCATAGCTTGGGAAGTACCCGTATAAGCCGCTTGCCCAGTGTGTGTCTTGCATCACGCCTTCTGCGTCATTTTCAATTTTTATGCCCAGATATTCGTTGTATTTTTGGTTCCATATTTCTGGGAGTTCTTTGACAGTTATTTTGTCTGCGAATAGGTTGCTTTCTATGTTGAATCTTATTATAATGTGGAGTCCATATGTGACTTCGTCTGCCTCAATCCGAATTTTGGAAGGCTTAACTTGGTTTATGGCGTGAACAAACGGGTCTAACTCTTCATCAGCGAGAACGTTGCCCGTAATCTCCTTCAATTTTGGAAGGAAGTAAGTCCAAAATTCGCGAGATCGCCCGATTATGTTCTCGACGAAGCGAGATTGTGATTCGTGGAAACCCGAGGAGCAGCTTGAGCCAACTGGTTGATATATCCATTCTTGGTTTAGGTTCTGGTCGTATATGGCGTGCCCGACTTCATGTAGCACTGAGAAAATAGAAGACGTAAAGTTGTCTTCATAGTAATGTGTTGTTATTCTTACATCGTCGTAGTAGCCTGTTGTGAATGGATGTTCAGTTTCATCAATTCTTCCTCCAGCCTCTCTTGACTTTACATCATATCCTACGGCTTCGGAAAGGGCTTTGGCAATCTGGCGTTGCACGTCTATTGGGACTTTTCGCCTGAGAATGCGCATGTCTGGTTGTTTTTGGGCGGCTTCACATTTTATAAGTATTGAAACCAAACCTTCTCTTAATTTGTCAAAGACTTTGGCGATTGTTTTTGCTGTCATTTTTGGTTCGTAAATGTCTATTAATGCATCGTATGGTGTCTCTGTCTCTTTTACTTCCATTAAGATCTCTGCAGCCTTCTTTTGCAATTCAACAAGTTTCTCAAGTTCTGGCTTGAACATAGCGAAGTTCTTTGATGCCTTTGCTTTTTTCCAGATATCCACAGTCATGGCTTTTTGTTTTGCGATTTCTGCAACAAGTTCTTCTGGCAGCTTGGTTTGCTCATCATAATCTTTCTTTATCAAATAGACGTTCCTTTTTTGGGCGGCATCAAGCTTGTCATACTCTGGATGTCGCAGTATCTCTTCCAGTAGTTTCCCAATTTCTGGATCCGTACTCATTTTATGTTCAATTCGGCTAAGAATGGCGAGTTGTTGACTTCTGAGGTTAATCCCTTTTGGCGGCATCATTGTCTCCATGTCCCAATGCACAACTGACTCGGCGGAGCGAAAAACGTAGAGATCCTTGACTTTTTCCATCAGTTTCTTGTAGTGTAGCGGAAGATTTTGCGTCACAGGTTATCGCCTCAAATTGTGAAAATTACTCGATAAGCGTAGCTTATATATGAGTATTGTGTGGTGAGCATTTTGCGAAGCGTCATTTTCTGTTAATTTAAGAATCATTGTCTTGGAGCAAACTTAAAACATCCATATTGTGCGATTATTGTGTAGTGAAATGTATGCATGGCATTTTTGCTAAATGTAGCAAGTGCGGTGAAATTTTCCCGTCCGACAGAGTTTTAACGGTTTGTACAAAATGTGGTGGAGCACTGCTGTTTCAGTATGATTTGACCCGTATTGCTGAGAAAGTCTCAAAAACAATTTTGGAAAAAAGAAAAGACACGTTTTGGAAGTTTACAGAGTTCCTACCCATCTTATCATCCGAGAACATAGTTTCTTTGGGAGAGCCATACACGCCTATTCTTGAATTTTCGGCCAGCATCGGCTCAAATTCTAAAAATGTGTACGTCAAGGACGACGGGAGGCTTCCAACTGGAACATTTAAGGCAAGAGGGATGGCCGTGGCTGTTTCTCGGCTCAAAGAATTGGGCCTAAAGCATGTTGCAATACCCTCTGCTGGGAATGCTGCTGCAGCCTTGGCTGCTTATGGAGCAAAAGCGGGAATGGAAGTTTACGTGTTTATGCCAAACGATGTGCCGGAAAGCAATCTTAAAGAATGCACGTGTATGGGAGCCAAAACCTATGTTGTTGATGGGTTGATAAATGATGCGGCAGAAGTTGTTAAAAGACTTAGCGAAAACTATGGATGGTACAATATTTCAACCAATAAACAGCCCTACAGATTTGAAGGATACAAAGCCATGGCTTTCGAAATAGCCGAACAATTTGATTGGGATTTGCCGGACAACATCATTTTCCCGACTGGCGGAGGCGAAGGTGTCATAGGTCTTTGGAAAGGGTTTAAAGAATTAATGGAAATCGGCTGGACTGAAAGAATTCCCCGGCTGATCATTGTTCAGTCTTCAGGCTGCGCTCCTCTTGTTAAGGCATATAATGAAAAAGAGCTTGAAGTCAAAGAATCATGGACAAATGCCAAGACTATTGCAGCTGGTTTGAATGTTCCTCATCCTTATGCGAGTTATCTAGTGTTGCGAGCAGTGAAAGAGACGAATGGCGTGGCAATAGCGGTTGATGACGAAGAAATAGTATCTTCAATGAAAACCTTCTTTAAGATGGGCTTGTACGCGTGCCCTGAGGCAGCTTCCACTCTCGCAGCATTGAACAAACTACAGAATGAAGGCGTAATTGATCCAGACGAGGAAGTCCTTCTATATCTAACAGGAAGTGCAATGAAATACTTCGACGTCATGAAACTGGAAAGGAATGAAATCCATATGTTAAAAAGAGACGCAAGTTCAATTGCTCAACTGTGATGCTCCAAGCGGCCATCTTTCTTTTATGTGAAAACTATTTCTCTCTATGAGGAAGCTTTTCGTACTTTCTTCAATCTTTCGCCTTTGATTGCTGAGGAATAGGCATATCCTTACAACGATGAGGCAGTCAGTTTTGATGAAAGACAAGATGCATCAATTAGAACAGGCTGTTGATCCAATGTGATTCGGATCTCGGGCTACCGCGCAATTAAACTGAGGAAAAGCAAATAAGTAACCCTAGCATTTCAATAATTTGAGAGTGAATGAATAGAGTCTCCATTTTACTGATTAATTTCCTAACGTTTCTGGCACTTATGTTGCTTTTCTCGCCCTTGGCTCGTGCTGATGAAATGAACCAGACCATTTACATTCGGGCTGACGGTTCAGTAGATCCTGTTTCGGCACCAATTCGTCGAGATGGAGAAACGTATTTTCTGACCTCAAATATCACGTTCACGCTCGTTTATTGTTGGGTCGGAATTATTATTGAGAGAAGTAACATCACACTAGATGGAGGAGGCTTCACACTAATGGGAATAGGCAGATCTCCACGTCGCGATATTCCTGGGCCACTCAAACCTAGTTTGGCTGCTGGAATAATCGCATTGGAGTCAGATCTGCCTTATGGATTTGCAATAGCCATATCAAACAACACAAGCAGTGTGACAATCAAAAACTTAAGGATCATTGAATTTGATGGCGGTATCTATTTGCAGGGTTCAAATAACAGGGTGTGCGCGAACGATGTGACGAACATTACGTATAGTGGCATTTCCATGATAGATTCTACCAAAAATACTATCTTCGACAATAACATAGTAAACAACGGAGGAGCCGTCTGGATATCGGATTCCTCGTACAATCAAATCATCGGCAATAACATTACAAACAGTAGGCGGGCCATCTCTGTATCGAGTTCCTCGTACAATCTAGTCGTCGGTAATAACATTACAAGTAACGAACACGGTATCACGCTAGCCTTTTCTGTGAACAATAATTACATTTTTGAAAATGGAATTGCTAATAACCTGTTAGGTATCTTCCTACTTGGATCATATAACAACAGAATTTCTCGAAATAACATAACAAACAACCTTCAAGGCATTCAGATGATTTCTTGCACAAACAATAGCATATGTGAGAACGAAATAGTGGGCAACAAAGAAGAAGGCATCTTTTTAGATGAATCTTCTAACAACAAAATCTACTGGAACAACTTCATCGCTAATTCTAAACATGTCTATGACGACGCAGCCTACACGCATTTTTCAAAGTCAATCAACGTTTGGGATGACGGCTATCCCAACAGGGGAAACTACTGGAGCGACTATTCCGGGGCTGACTTGAACGGCGACGGTATAGGCGACTCACCATACAGTGTTGACCAGAATAACCTAGACCATTATCCACTTTTCACTCCATACATTATACCTGAGTATCCTTCATTTGTTATCATACTGCTTTTCGTGTTGGTAACACTTGCAGTCACCATACTTCGTAAAGGAGAGCTTGTGCTGATTAGAGCACGCCGATAAGCCAGAATTGCACTGCTCTTTGTGATCAGTTTGAATCCATGCTGCTTTCAACGAAAAAAGTGCTCCGGGCGGGATTCGGACCCGCGTCTTCGGCTCGAAAGGCCGGAATACTTGACCGGGCTATACTACCGGAGCAATTCTTCGCCCTATTGTCTAGGGCATTTGCGAATTAGCGTTTGTAACGCTTGGATATAAACATTCAACGCTTTCTTGCGTGCCTTTGAAACATTGATCCCCAATTCAGGGACTATTTTAACATTTCTTTACCTGTGAAGACATTTGTTCTAACCTTTACGGTTCTGCATCCTTTGAAGTAGTAGGCCTTAATCGCTCGTATTTTTTGAATTACCAAAAGACTAATCTCGCATTTAGAAATCATGTACTGGAGGGTTAGTGGGATTTGCAAGCTTATGTCATGGAGGGCAAGGGCAAAGAACGAGCCAGATCTTCAGGATTGAATAGAACCTTTTGTATAAATCTTAAGCAACTTATCGTTTTGCTTCTTCTGGTTATGGTAGTTGTAGCTACAGTGTTTTGGGTTGTTCTGAGAATTGACATGCATAAGCGTTGGGCTTCAATGCTCAGGGAGTCACAACGTCTAAGGGATCATCTTGATGAAGTTGCTTATCTCTTGCCCGCTAAATTTCAAATGAATCCAGATGGCATAAATCAAAACTGGTTGCTTGCCGAGCTACATTATGCGGACAATTCATTGCTGGAGTTAATTGAACTCGATAAGGAGCATCAGGTTCCACTGCTCAAGATTGATGACATGATTATAACTTTGAGAGATCCTGAAACTAATTTGTCAAGGTTAAATAATATCGAGCAGAGAGATTTGATAGAGGCCATTCGTAACATTGGATGGAAAGTCGCGAACGCATACTGGAATTTGATTAACTACACAAGCGTAGACTCCGTAAACGGACCTCCGTTTTGGTACTTCGGTCCTTCTCCTCCTGATGAAGCACTATTGCAAGAAGCAGTCGAATTGGCTGCCGAAGTAAAGACAAAAATTAGTTCACAGTAACAGTTCGTTGAGCAGACCTCCACATGCCAGAACTCCGTGCGAGACATCTTTTCATTCGAATGAACCTTATCCTTCAAGCGCTGCTTCCAAACATTCTTTAAGTGGTGCCAATATAGTTTCTGCCTTGTTTAAAGTCGGTGCGTAATGGGCTGTTTTTGCAGAGTTTGTCATTATCGTCTTTATCCCGAGTTTATCAGTCCATGTGACTACTGCGCATGTGTCTGCTAATACGTGGCCTCCGCTTTTCTTGATTTCCTCCACATGTTTTTTCGCTTTTTCCTTGACATAACGTGAGGTGCAAACCCAGAATTCTGTTCCTTTCTTGACTTTCTTATCCCCTAATAAATCTGCAATTTGTTTAATTTCAGCTAAAGAACAGTGAGGACACCCAAAGAAGACAAGATCAGGATTCAATTTTGAAGCTGCGGATAGATTTTCTATCGTGCGCCTTATGTCTGTGGCTTCTATGCTTATCTTCTCCATTATTTTCGCTTTTGTGATATTATTACTAAGGTGAAACATGTTGACCATGCCAGTTGACGCAAGGGCAGCCCCAAGCTGTTTCAAATCGTCTTTCGAAGCATTTTTCAAGCCTTGGATCATTGGAATCTTATCTCCCAAAAATTTGCCCAGATGTATTCCTAAAGCACCAAATTCTACTTCGTTTCGTAATCGCGTTTCTAATTTTATCAAAACTCTTGGTTGTCGATTTTCAGCTTTGTGTATTCCATAGTTAGGTGTTTTCCCGATTATTGCTGCGGCAAGGGAACTTGGCCCACCTTCACGATTCGTCCACGCTCCAGTGACTGAGTTAGTGTAGACTACTGCTGAAGACTCAGACCACGCCAGATGTGAACCTCTTTTTGGCTCTTCCAGATAATATGGCGTACAGGTAAATGACTGTGTGAGACCCATTTTCTCAAAACTTTTTAGGACGCTTGACTGTTTTTTGCATATATTTGATGAAACCTTCTTGCAGAGGTATTCTTGGTCAAGACTTTGTGGATTTAGTGTCGCTTTGGCTTTTACCGTTGCGCCAGAGTTTGCCAGTTCTTCTAGGAAGTCTGTTGGAGCATCGCCCAGGAGTTTGTAGGATACTCCTGAAACATGGGCTGAGCTTATTGGGATGAGTTTTGTTGCCTTGAAGAGTTCACCGAGGCGGACAAGTATTTTCATGCATATTTGGTTTGCCCAACCGCATTCCCCTTCGTAGATGCGTTCTTCCTGTTTTGTCAAATGCACCCTGTTTAGCTCCCCTTTCTTTTCAAAATTTTGACAAATCCTTCGCTGGCGTTAACCTCAACTATATCGCCAGTTTTGATTTGCTTAATGTCTATTTCGTCAATCATAGGAATGTCTGCTATTATTGCCCCTACTACTACAACCGGGTCGGCTGTTTGATTGATTATTGCTTTTGGTGCCAACTTTTTCTTAGCCAAAGAGTATAGTACATAGCTACCAACTGTTGAGCCGTATCCATGGGGAAAGCACAAAATCTTACCTTTTATACATTTTCCGCATAAATCGTGGTTTCTATCAACTATTTTACTGTTAGCTGGATTAACTCCTCCTAAGAAACTTATGGGTTTTGTGGCGACCAATGCTTCAGCTTTGCAGTATCCTTCGCTGATTTTTCGTCCTTTTAGTGTTATGGGCTGCATTTTCAAGCACTCTAATAGGATATTTTTGCTGATGAGGGGATTTCGCCCAAGATCTTTGATGCTGCATTGCTCACTTCTTCACGGTTTTCCTCATCAGTGTAAACGCGTAATATGTTTACGAAGCCTTTCAAAACTTCGAAGATCTTTGAAATTTCGCTTAAACGTCGCGGAATTTTGTTTTCCTCACGCGTCTTATAAAATACTGGGATTTCCATGGGTTCCATGAGAGCTGAATGGTGGTATGGAACGGATGGAACTGTAGGTACATCAATTGTCACATCTTCTGTTTCGACTTCCGCTTTTTTTGCAATCTCTGCTTGCAGTTGTTTTCTGTGTGCCTCGCGGCCAAAAATGTTTGAAACCATTGTATCCTTTTCGTAAAAGGTTCTTTCATAGGCACATTTGAGCATTTTTCGTCTTTCGAGGTTTCTTATGATCGTGCTTGATTTTTCGCTCTTCTTCAGCATTGTCCAAACAGTATAATCGTCCATAGCTAGGTACTCCTCTGGAGTTTTAAAACGTGTTAAGCCAAGCTCTTCATCCGCTTTTTCCATGGCCATTGCAAGCATTATTTGTGCTGCTCTTCCAACACGGTGGAAATATATGCTTTTGAAGGATTCTATTCTGGCTATTATGAAGGATTCGAGGGCAGAGAGTGCGCCTAAGTCTACTGCCAAGTTTTCATTCAGTACGTCTAGGGCGTGGATTAATCGGAAAATGTCGATGTAGCCGTACTCCGCGCCTGTGTGAAATGTGTCCCGTACGATGAAGTCTAGTTTGTCTACATCAACTGCGCTGCTCACTAT
>CAZADP010000034.1:0-8934 GCA_964483905.1 uncultured Candidatus Bathyarchaeia archaeon
ATTTTGGGCTTTTTTGAATCTCGTTGTACATCACTTCAACAACTATTTTTGGAATAACGACAACCCTCCTAGGCTCTTCTTTCACTGTCAGATCTTTAAGCCGTTTCGTCATCTCAACAATTTCCGCATCTGTCAATCCCTTAAACGTCTTACCTACAGTCAAGAACTCTCCAGTTTCAGCATCACGCGCCGCCAAATAATAGTCCGAAAGCCACCCATGCCTTCGGCCATAGCCATACTCAGCCGCAACAATAACCAAATCGAGCGGTTCGAGAACAGGCTTTATCTTGAGCCAACGTTTTCCACGAATTCCAGGCGTGTATGGACTGTCAACCTTTTTCGCCATTAATCCTTCTTGTCCAGCATCCATGGCCTCCTTCAGAAATTTCTCAGCTTCTTCGGTCTTATCTGTAACTATCTGCTTTGTAAGCGGTATTTCGCCAACGTTTTCAGCAAGAATTTGCCTACGATGAAAGTATGGAACTGAAATCAGGCTTTCACCAGTCAGATACAGAATATCGAACAAGTAGAGCTTCACAGGAATCTTTTCAACCATATCTTCTATTGCGTGAACTCTTTTGAACCTTCGCATCAAGTGCTGGAACGGAACCGGATAGCCAAGACTATCGACGGCAATGACTTCGCCCTCCAGAATCGCTTCCTTCGCCTTAATGTTTTTACTTGCTGTCTCCGCTATTTCCGGCAAACTTTGGGTTACATCCATTAGTCTCCGACTGAAAATTCTTACATCATCACCAAGCTTGTGAATCTGAACTCTCGCCCCATCCAGCTTATACTCAAAAGCCGTCTTTCCACCATGCTCCTTCAAAGCTTCAGCAACATCGTTCGCCATCTGAGCCAACATCAATTGGACAGGTCTAAAAATCTTAAAACCAGTCTTTGATAAGCCTTCTTTACCTTCCGCTTTAGCTATGACAGCAACCTCCCCTATATCACCTATAGCCATACTCGCTCTCTGCACAAATTCCAATGGGATCTCAAAAGCTTTGGAAACCGCTTGCTCCATGAGACCTTCATGAAAACCTGTTCGCATCTCACCTGTGAAAATCTTAGCCAAATACTTCGCTTCAATGGGCGCGGTTCTACCCAAAAGGGCCTCTATTAGGCGCTCCTTTTTCTCTCTTGAACCAAATCCAGTTGTCTCAGCTATAGCCTCCAAACTGCGTCTAACTTCGCCTATTGTTAATGTTCTTTCAACAAGCGCAACTTGCCTCTTAACTTTGCTCTGTTCAAAAATCGCTTTTGTAGCCGAACCTATGTCACCAGTTTTGCTGAAAGCCTCTAGAAAAATGTCCCAGTCAACCCCGGATATGCGCTTTATTATCTCGCTTAAAGTTGCCCAACTGACCTCAAGAGTTTGCTGGCTCCATTTGGGGAATGGTCTCCCCAAAATCATAGATACCGCCGGCTCAACTTCTTGAGTTTCCAAACTTTTTAGAAAGCCTGCGACAAGATCTATCATAATGAGTCGCTTGGTTGTCGCTTCTAGTTTTTCACATACTTCCGCTAAACCCTTGAAGGGTGTTGGCATCACATTAACCTTTAAACGTCTTAATCCTCAATTATTAACCTAAGAAGCATCGATATTTAAAAAATGACCCTTAGAATTGATGAAGAGGCGAGTTAGTTTGGCCATCAAAGGAGTTGAAGACCTTAAGAAAACGGTTCTCGATCAGGGATTATGTACCGCTTGTGGTGCTTGCGCAAGCCTATGCCCCTATATTGACATTGTCGGCGCAAAAGCCGTGATAATTGAGCATTGCGGCATCAAAGAAGGACAGTGCTATACTTTCTGCCCAAGAACCTACGTGGACCTCACATCACTTGACGAGAAGATATTTGGCTCCTACAGAAAAGACCTTGCAGTGGGCTGCAACACCTCGATTTTGAAGGCTAGAGCAAAAGATCCGGAAATTAGATCCATTGCTCAATATGGGGGTGTCGTTTCAGCTCTGGCAACCTATGCTTTAGAAAGTGGGGAGATAGACGCTACTGTTCTGTCAAAATCTTATGACGGAATTAACCCTCGACCAGCCGTAGTGAAAAACAGGAAAGAAGTGCTTGAATGTTCACGTTCCAAGTATCTAGTATGCCCCACAGTTTCAGATGTTGTCAAAGCGATAAAGCAAGAAACGGGAAACATAGGCTTCGTGGGTACTCCTTGCCAAGTAACCGCTGTACGAAAGATGCAAACATCAAACTTGAAGGCTGAATCAAACCGAATAAAGCTCATTATAGGACTTTTCTGCACATGGGCACTTTCACCCGAAGCACATAATTTTATCAGGGAAAAGATTGGCCAAGCGACAATATCAAAACTCGATGTACCACCTCCTCCAGCCAACATCTTTATCATAAAAACTGAAAAAGAAAAATTCGAAATTCCACTAGACGAACTGAGGGAGTTCATAATGCCATCATGTAACGTCTGCTTCGACATGACCAACGAATTTGCAGACATTTCAGTCGGGACGGTCGAAAGCGAAAAAGATTGGAACACCGTGATAGAACGAACAAATGAAGGAAAGAGAATTTTGCAGCGAGCCATTGACATTGGAATCCTTGAAACAAAACCTTTGGAAAAGGAAAGGTTCGATCACATGTGTGAAGCCTCTTTAACAAGAAAAAGAAGAGTGCTCACTGAAATGGAGCCTAGCAAAGTGGCTTATCTCCTAATGAAACAGGAAGACAGATCCAAAATAATATCTTGAAATAAGAGGTACGCAAGATGTCTCACGTCGAAATAGATGAACCAAGCAAAAGAACATTGCTTATGGGAAACGAGGCGATTGCAAGGGGAGCCCTAGAGGCCGGAGTAAACTTTTGTTCCGGCTATCCGGGGAATCCAGCGTCAGAGATCGTTGAAACTTTAGCTAAAGCGGCTAACAAATTCAATCTTTACGTTGAATGGTCCGTGAATGAAATCGTAGCTCTTGAAGTGGCTGGAGCTGCTGCAGCCGCGGGTTTGAGAGCCTTGACCGCCATGAAAAATCTTGGGGTTGACGTTTGTGCTGATTTCCTGATGACAGTGAACTTGTCCGGTACAAGGGGAGGATTTGTACTAGTTACTGGTGATGATCCCTTAGCTCACTCGACCACAACTGAACTAGATACACGGAACTACGCAAGATTTGCAGATATCCCACTATTGGAACCTGCAACAATCCAAGAAGCAAAAGACATGACGAAGTTCGCTTTCAACCTGTCCGAAGAGTTAGGAGTTATATGCATGGTGCGAACAGTCACCAGACTTTCACACTCAAGAGGAGTAGTAACGCTTGGATCAATAACCCAAGGAAAAAGAACAGCGGAATTCAGCTCACAAGACCTATGGACCTCGGGCACATCAACAATCGCATGTATGTTCCACAGTGCCCAACATGAAAAGATGAAAAGTGCCCAAGAAAAGTTTGAAGAATCAGAATTTAACCGTTACGTAGGCAAAGAGGACGCCGACTTCATAATCATCACATCAGGGACCGGATGGCTGTACTCGCAAGAAGCAGCCAAGATGCTAGAGCTTGAAGATAAGATGGGAATTTTAAAACTTGGAACCACATGGCCTCTCCCAGAGACACTTGTGGCAAAACACCTGAAGCACGCAAAGGAAGTTTTGTTTGTGGAGGAAATAGATCCTTTCCTCGAACAAAACGTCAAAACTCTAGCGGCAGAACTAATAGCTGAAGGTATTGAATCGATACGGTTCTATGGCAAAAAGTCGAATAATCTTCGCAGCGAATTTGGAGCCGGAACTGGCGAGATAGACGTCGACACCGTGATAAAAGCGTTGATGGAAATAAAGAAGATAGAATATTTGCCCAGGGAAAAAGAATACTCTGAAAAAGCATTGAGAGCGGTAGGCTCATACGTTCCCACTAGAACAATGGGCTTATGTGCAGGATGCCCTCATAGAGCGTCGTTCTGGGCAATAAAGAAGGCTCTGAAATGGGACGGACGAGACGGAATCGTAACTGCCGACATTGGATGCTACAGCCTAGGACTTTTGCCAACAGGGTTCTCTATTGAAAAGACGTTACATTGCATGGGAGCAGGGATAGGAACCGCGAATGGATTTGGAAACCTAAAAAAGTTCGGACTAGACAAACCTGTTATAGCTATTTCAGGCGATTCAACCTTCTATCATGCTTGCATACCAGCACTTATTAACGCCAAATGGAATAAAGCAAACGTTCTCTACATAGTCTTAGACAACAATGCAACAGCAATGACAGGACACCAGCCTCATCCCGGCAGTGGGGTTGACGCTCTAGGAAATCTCTCTGAAAAGATACCAATAGAAGACATTTGCAAGGGCATCGGAGTGTCTGTAAGGATAACAGACCCCTTCAACTTAGAAGAAGCCGTTCAAAACCTCTACGAAATGCTTCAAGCTGAAGAGACAAGAGTGATGGTCTTCAGACATGAATGTCCCCTCACTGAAGCTCAAAAAAAGGAGAAGAAACCTAGAGTTTATGTAAATCAGGATAAGTGCATAGGCGACGAATGCGGTTGTGCAAGGTTCTGCACTCGAGTTTTCAAGTGCCCAGGAAACATATGGGACTACACAAAGGGAAAGGCAAAGATAGATGAGGCTGTGTGCAATGGATGTGGACTCTGCGCCAACCTCTGCCAAGCAGGCGCCATCATAGTTGAAGAGGTGGCGTAAAATGAAGATGAAAGAGGATCCATTAAACATAATAATTGCGGGTGTTGGTGGACAGGGAAACATCGTAGCCTCTCAAATAATAGCTTTGGCAGCAGTGCGAGATGGATTATGCGTTTCAGTTGGGGAAACCTATGGAGCTTCTCAGCGAGGAGGCGCCGTGATGAGTCATGTTCGACTTTCAGAGGAAACCCAATACGGACCCCTAATACCAAAAGGAAAAGCACATATAATCCTCGGCCTAGAGCCCGTAGAAGCTCTACGCACGATCGGCGATTTTGGAAACAAAGAGACTAGGGCGATAGTCAATCCTAGGCCAATCTACCCAGTAGATGTCCTTTCAGGTGAGGCAACATACCCCGCCATAGACCAAGTCTTGAACACCATCAAAGAACTGGTACAAACCGTGCACATGGTCGAGGCAACAGAACTAGCAAAAGAGGCGGGGGACACGCTTATGCAAAACATAGTTATGGTGGGATGTCTAGTGGCCTCAGGATTTAGTCCTTTAAAAGCTGAAACTGTAATGGGAATAATCAGGGAAATGTTTGCCACAAAAAATCTTGGAATGAATTTGAAGGCCTTCGAATTGGGAATGAAAGAATTTGGAAGGACTAAACCTCTCTGATATTCACAACCCTAAATTTTAGACCAAGCAAGTCATTCCTTAATATGTGGTCGGAAAAATTAGAAAATCTTTCCTGTGTTCAGTATGCTGTTTGGATCGAAAGCCTTCTTTATCCTCCTCATAAGCTCCACTTTTGCTTTGTCTTCCAGTCCTAAGAAAAACTGCCTTTTTTCAGAACCAATGCCATGTTCAGCTGAGATAGCTCCTCCCAGCGTTTTTCCAGCCTTAGAAATTTCCCACAGAATCATAGAGAGTCTATCAACATTTTGCTCAAATATGGCCAGGTGAACATTTCCATCCCCGGCATGCCCAGCACTTGCAATATTTGTGCCGTATCCTGCAGCTATTTCGTATACTCTTTCCAGAAATTTGGATATTTCACTGCGAGGAACTACGATATCTAAGAAATCTCTTGCACCTACCTCCTTTGCAGCATAAAAAGCCTTTTCCCTTAGTTCCAGAAGTTCTCGTCCAGATCTCTCAGTAGAAGGAGCAAAAATGTCAATTGCTCCATTTTTCATGCAGATGTCACCAATGAATTCTGCATCTCTAAATGACTCTTCAGAAGTCCTTCCCTCCACGACTATGAGGAGAAATGCTTTCGCCTCATCGCGTACTTGTTCGCTTATGGGAATTTTTATCTCAGTATAGTTCTCCATAGCATTAAGCCCAACTTTATCCAAAAATTCAACAGTAGACGGCATTACCCCAGATCTGAGGATTATAGGAACGACTCTAATTCCGTCGTAAAGATCCTTAAAAGGAACGAAAAGCGATGTCCTAGCTTTAGGGCGTGGAAGAAGCTTCAATATGACCTTGGTTATCACCGCTAAAGTTCCCTCAGAGCCAATAATTAATTGCGTTAAATCGTAACCTGTTGAAACCTTCACGTATTTTCCACCAGTTTCAATTATATCTCCAGTGGGCAAGACCGCCTCCAATCCCAAGACAAAATGTCTGGTCACTCCATACTTCACTGCGCTCATTCCTCCAGCATTGGTAGCGACATTACCGCCGATGGTAGCACTTCCCTCTCCTGGATAAATCGGATAGTAGAGTCCACGTGCCTCGACGGCTTTGTAAAAATCTGCCAAAGTAACACCCGCTTCAGTGACTGCCACAAAATTTTCTTCGTCGATCTCCAAGATTTTATTCATTCTTTCAAGAGACAGGAGGATTCCGCCAGACACGGCTACGCAGCCACCGGATAAACCTGTTCCTCCGCCTCTTGGTGTAATTGGAATCTTTTCTTCATTAGCTAAGCGTAGTATTTTTGATATCTCATCTGCGCTTCTGGGTTTAACAACTAATTCGGGCAGGCAAGGCTTGATGGTGAGTGTTTCATCATGCCCATATTCCTCCCCTATTTCATTGCCAGCCAAAACATTTTCTTCACCGGTGATTGCTTTCAGCCTTTCCGCAATTGTATTCATTGTTATCGTCTTTAGAGCGTTCAAAAACATCTTATAATAATTGCGGATGTCCCTCTTTCGTGTGGGCAGCAAGATGTCGATGGCAGAACAATGATTAAGCCTGTCGGCTACCTTAGTTATGCATTAAAAAAGAAGTTGATGAAACGCTTTTGTTTTCTAGAATGACGCTTCTAGCTTCTTCTTTACTTCTTTTATTTTCTTCTCCATTTTCTTGACTTTTCCTTTCTTCTGCATGGCTTTATAGCAGTCTCTTGCATATTCCAATGCACTGACTCCAAATCTGTCAAACCCTTTCTGGAAAGATAGATCAGCCGATTTCAGAAAATGTTCAACAGCCATTTCATAATCCTTAAGCATATAAGCGCTTTCGCCAGCTTTGAAAAGCATGGATGTGGCGTCGAAGAAATTGTTTGCTTTTTGATATAATTCTGCAGCTCTTAGGAAATTTTCTTTTGCTTCGTTATATTTACCAACCTCAAAAAGTGTGTTAGCGTCCTTGTGCAACTTAACAGGGTCTTCCTTTACTTTACCTTCACTCATGATCATCAACTCGTAATTTGCTACTTATCAACTAGGACTCACATTTAGGTTTTCCCATTCCGCATAGCCATTGCAGAACGATTGCAAACATTAAAAGGGGTCTTGAACTGAATAGTTATCGGCAGAAGCCCTTGGAGTAAAATCATGTTTCTCAAATGTGTTCGATGCAGCTCGGAATTTGCACTTTACCCGCCAAAAGGCAGCTGTGACAAGTGCGCTGGAACATTAGAGTATAAGGTTGACTTTTCCAAGATTCACAAAATCAAGTTTTCTGGTCAACTGCGTTTTTGGAGATATAGACCTTTACTTCCACCAGTGCAGCATGCAATAAGCTTGGGTGAGGGCGGAACACCATTACATAAAGTAGAAAGACTTGCAAAGGACAGGAGCTTAAAAAACCTATACTTAAAAGATGAAACGAGAAACCCGACAAACTCTTATAGAGACCGTGCAGCGGCTCTTTTAACATCAAATGCGATAGACCTTCAATATGATACCCTAATCTGCGCAACCAACGGAAACCTGGGCGCCTCTCTTGCCGCCTATTCTGCGAAAGCTGGCTTAATCTGCCACGTAATCGTGCCAAAACTTGTTGATGTTGGAAAATTGGCACAAATGCTCGCCTATGATGCTGTTATTGAAGAATTCGGAGAGATTCTTGACGACTCTATACGCAAGGCCAAAGGCTTAGCTAGGGAAACGGGCTGGTATCAAGCAACTTCAGAGCTAAACCCTCTTGCAATCGAAGCACAGAAAACAATCTCCTACGAAGTGTATGAGCAGTTTGGCGTCCCAGAATGGTTTATAGTTTCCATGGGAAGTGGCGGAACAATTTATTCAATATGGAAAGGCTTCAAGGAGCTTAAACAGCTTGGAATGGCGAAGTCTTTGCCAAAAATGGTTGGTGTCCAACCAGAAGGGTGCGCATCCATAGTTAAAACGTTAGCAGAGGGTCGTGCCAAATTGGCAAAAATTTTGAATCCTTCCACTCGTGCACTTGCAGTTTTGGTGGCGCAGCCGCCGCAAGGTGAACTAGCTATAAAAGCACTGAAGGAGTCGGAGGGTTTGGCTCTGACTGTTTCAGATTCAGAGATCTTTGCCGCAGAGCTTGAGATAGCCAAACTCGAAGGGATGTTTGCAGAACCAGCAAGTTCAGCCACGATTGCTGCCTTGAAGAAACTTGCTGACAAAGAAAAAATAGGCAAGAGCGACAGCGTCGTATGTCTCATTACGGGAAGCGGGCTTAAAGCCACAGATGTATTGCAAGCATTGACCAAGAAGCAAAAAACAGCAGTTTTAGGCTTAGACATAAGTACAAAAGAGAAAATACTTCGGATCCTAAGCAAAAAAGATACTTACGGCTATGATTTGTGGAAAAAACTAGGGAAAACCATGACAAGAGCAGCCATATACCAACACTTAAGCGAACTATCAGAAAAGGGACTGATAGTAGGTTATGAAAAAGATGGAAAGAAATTTTTCAAGGTAGCGCAACGAGGTAAAAAGGTTTTACATGCAATAGATGATCTAAGACTTCTGCTGTGATTCGAAAAGCTAATATAGTATAGTTACAACTATACTAAATGCGATACACATGATTAAAGGAAAAACGATCTCACCTTTCAAGTTGGCGGTCACAGCTGTTTTCA
>CAZADP010000035.1:0-8889 GCA_964483905.1 uncultured Candidatus Bathyarchaeia archaeon
CGGACTTGGACGCGAATACGGGTATGTTCTTCCAGCAATGAAAAAGGCTTCTCAAGCAGCGGGAAGACCCATAAGAACTCTTGAAGACAGGGGCGCGATGACTTTCCTTGATTACCGTTTTGCTACAATCTATTGTCGACGTTTTCTTCCGTCATGGATTCGAGAAAACTTGAAGATTTTGCCCGATAAAAGTGGAGCTATTACCTCTGAACTTAGGCATTTCTTCAAAAAAGTCTGCTAAGCGCTGCAAAACTCAATTGATTTTCTTCTGCAAAAGCTGAAATTTCCTTCAGACCTTTGTCGAGTTTGACTCTTCCTACAGCGACCATTGAAATATCTTTTGTGACTGGCGTGAAGATTTTCAGAGCTTTCCTCACATAATCGACTTCATGTAAAACGCCTATCCCAAGAAATTTTCTTTCCGCATCGTGCAGAGCCACGAGCAATCCTTCTTCTTCACCCTTCCTGATCACCACAGCCTTCTTTCTTGCAAATTCCTCCACTTTTTTTACGTTGTCCGCACTGATCCAACGTCTTCTACCGACAACTATACAAATTCTATCTTTTAGTTCCGCAAGGTGTAGTGGTTTCATCCCTAAGAGTTCATAAATTTTCCTTGCTTGTTTAATGCCTTCGCGTTTTCTGTCCAAGCCAAGGAGCCCGTTTTCTTCAATTTCTATCCAACCTAAGGAAACAGATTGCATTTTTGCGTTCCTTAAGTACTTTATGTATCCGAGTTCCCGTAAGCTCCTGCGTTTTTCTCTACTTCTTTGTCTTATAGCTGGAGGAGAATCCACGGCAACTCTTCTGAATTTTTCGAGGGCATTTAGAAGAGAAGCTAATTCCTCTTTTTGTTGGACACAGTAAACTATGTCAGGCTTAAGTTCGTCAACAAGCTGGATCTTATATTTGACAGCGTCTTCTCCTTCAACCCAGCCATCGGTATTTATGACAACGAAGTCTGGATTGTTGCCTAGAATTTCCTTTTTCAAATAGGTCATCCCTTCAATTACTCTGTTTGTGGCCACACCTGGCGACGTGACGCCCACAAAGAAAGCATTTTTGGCTTTCAAATTGAATAAGTCTGTTGTTGGCTTTGTTACAAACGTGTAGGCAACAGTACATGGTGGTCCTATGTCTGATTGGCCTAAATCTCCATCCAAAATTGCAACTTTCTGGCTTTCGCGCAGTAGTCTGTTTATCAAGCATGTACAGAAACTTGTTTTTCCGGAGTCAACCGTGCCAAGCACCATCGCGGTTACTGGCTTAGTTTGAAACTTCAAGATTTCTTGGCATGACTCAATCCATGAGGAGGGAATCGTATTCCCAACAACCTCTTCAGCATTTGCGTTTTCTCCCAATGAAATATCGAAAGTAGCTTTTTCCTCCACTGCAAAAGGCAACCTCTTACTTTCCCGTATCACAACCTTGCTTGTGTTGCCAACTATGGAGCCAAAAACTTCGACTTTGCCTGATGTCACTATGACGGAGGCGGGCCCATCAACTAGCAGAGTTTTGCCCTTCTCGACTGTCAGATTCATTTATCTTCCTCCGTGACAATGCATTCCCCTTCCTTCCAGCTATTCTTATGGCTGAAACAATATCTCTTAATCCTCTTCTGTGCTTAGTTTCATTTAGGTAACGGTTTGTTCCAGCTTCACTTACACTTTCTAATAATACATTTGAAGGTAATGCATTATCTAAAATTCGCAACAGTTTTTCTTTGCAAGCTGGGGCTCCGTCACCAACCTTCACTGAAACCGAGGTTATTTGGGTGTTTCCAAGGTTTTTCAGAATGTTTTTTACTTTATTTAGCGTCTGTTCAATGCTAAAGCAGTTTCCTGTTTCTATGACCTTTCCATCAGCTAAAGCTGCTACTCCAATAACTTCTCCGGGGTCTACTCCTATGACGATCTTTTCATAATATTCCTTGCCGCAAACAATTTGTAATGCTTCATTTACTACCGCTTCTGGTTCCACCCCGTCTTGGTAAGCCAAAATTCTTTCATGATTTATCAGATGCTTCTCCGATTCGGTGGTTATGACAACTTTAATTTCCATGGGGATAGGCTCGTTCGGAGTTAGACTTAAAAACGGCATATCCTTCTTTTTCAGTTCGTTGACAATTAAATAGTAGGCCTTTCCTGAAACTGTTGCAACAGCGATCTTCGCTTTCATACGTCTTTCCTATTTGAACGGATACTTGAACGCAAAACAAATTATTGGTTTCGTGGCTTATATTCGTTGATGTGCGTTGTCATGCTGGAGAAGGTTCCAACAGGCTGCAGAACGATTGACAAGATTCTAGAGGGAGGTATCCCGTTTGAAATTGTTAGCTTGATCTATGGCGAAGCCGAAACTGGAAAAACCACCCTAGCCATGCAGTGCGCCGTAAATTGTGCAAGAAAAGGTTACAAGATATTGTTCGTGGATTGCGATGGCACGTTCTCTGCGCGTCGGCTTTCTCAGATCGGTTCTGCAAAGTTTGATGAAATTGCAGAGCTAATAGTTCTTATGAAGCCTAACAGCTTTCGCGAACAAACAGCGGTCGTAGATCAATTGCCAAACTGCATAACAAAGAATCATGGGCTAATAGTTGTTGATACAATCACGTCACTCTATCGTGCTAAAGTCGCAGAATCCCCTGAGGAAACGTTTGAACTAAATCGTGAATTAAACAGGCAGATGGCATTGTTAGCGCAGATTGCTAAAACCCACAAAATCGCGGTTCTAATTACAAGTCAAGTACGGAGCGTTTTCAACGAGGCTCACGTAAGCATAGAACCAGTGGCTACGAGGGTTTTAAAATTCTGGGCTGGCACAATAATCGCCATGAACCCCACGGAAAGCGCAAAAATAGTGAAGGCAGTATTGGAAAGAGGTCCGAAAACGAGAAAAAGGGTTCAGCTCATAACTTGCCATTTAAAGCTGGAAGAAAAAGGAATGCACGATTATTCGAGTCATTAATGGTTATGGAAATGGAAATAATACAGCTAATTATTGAAGCATTAGCGTTCATTTTTCCAGCATACTGTGCAAATGCTGTACCTGTGATCACTGGCGGAGGTCTTCCGATAGACTTTGGGAAAAAATTTCTTGATGGGAAATCGATTTTTGGAAAAAATAAAACTTTTCGAGGCTTCTTTTCTGGGCTGGCTATTGGGACAACTGTTGGCTTTGTAGAAGGCGCATTTTTCCATTATCCGGCTAGTGGCCAAGAAGTTTTGTTCGGTTTCTTGTTGTCCTTGGGGGCTTTGTTTGGCGACCTAGCTGGAGCTTTTATAAAAAGGCGTCTTGGGTTGGCTCCAGGGGACTTGTTGCCTGTTATTGACCAAGTTGACTTTATAGTCGGGGCAATCTTGTTTTCTCTTCCCTTGCAAATCGTACGAGGTTGGGAGCTTATCGTAACAGTGCTAATCATAACTCCTCCCATACATTTGTTAACGAATTTTGCAGCATATAAATTCGGTTTTAAGAATAATCCTTGGTGAAATTCCATGAAGTTAACTTGGTCTGAGCTTAATCTGTACTGTTGCCTCGAGGAATACATAAGCTAACAATAGAAGGACGACCCCTGCAAGAAACATCATGTAGGCCTGTCTAGGCTTATAGGCGTATTTTGTGCTTTGATATATAACTATTAATCCGACAATGCCGAGTGAGTAGAGAATTGTGGCAACCATGCTGTCAGTTATAAATTGTTCCGATAACCGTGGATAAAGGAAAATGAAGCGTCCGCTATAATAAACTGCTGGAAGCGGCTTCATTATTATGTTGTATAAACCGCCTCCGAATAGGAATATAGCAATGGCGATAGCGATTATCGAGAGAATAAGAGTTGAGGGTTTTACTGTTGAAATTCTTCGGTAGAATCTGTTCATGGAATACGGCAACGATGAGACTTTTTTCTTAACTTTCCGGGACATTTTGACTTTCTCCGCTTTTGATTAAGTACTCCGCGACTTCTTTAGCCCATTCGCCTGTTAATGGATTCTTGACAATCTCGCTTAAATACCCTTTCCAAGAAATTTCTAATGCTTTACTCCAGAGGTCGTATTTTTTAGCAATGCTTTCATAAGCCTTTGTGTGTAACTCGCAATACTTTTTTTCGATAGCTTCCCTACTGCAAATTGCGCATTTCAATTCTTTTCCTCCGTTCTTCTTTTAATGGACAATTTGGATTGAAGCACAGTGTCCATGGACGGTTTCCTTTTATTCGGACCTGAACTATAGGCCACTCGCATCCACGGCAGTTTTTGCCAAGTGGTCTTACGGTGCCTTTCTGTGGGAGTGGGAATGACGTTTTGCATAAGTTCTTGAAGTAGTTTGTGCATCCGACAAATCGCTTGCCAGTTCTTCTTGAATATAGAATCATAAGTTTTCCTGTGCCGCAATTTGGACATGTGCCTATGGTTCTTTCTTCCAGTCGCGCTCTTTTTATTGCGTTGCTTAGTTGTTCGCCGATTGTTTTTTCTTTCTGTTTTAATCCTTCTGTGGCTGGTTTGAGAATTTCGACGGCGTCTACTAAAACGTCTTCTCTTTTTTCGTTGTTAACTTGAATTTTGTTCATTCTTTCTTCTAGTTCCTTTGTCAGTTTTATCGAAATGACTGTTGGGCAGTAGGTTTCCAGAACTTCTAGAACCTCGAATCCTAGATCTGTTACAAACATTCTTTCGTCTCTGACGTACTTTCTGTCGTACAGTGTCTGTATGATGTCCGCTCTTGTTGCTTTTGTTCCGATTTCTGCTTCTTCCATTTTTTTGAGTAGGCTGCCCGGATTGTATCGTGGCGGTGGTTTGGTGAACTTGTCCTCCAGAATCACTTTTTGGATGTTGATTGTTTGTCCCTCTTTTATCGGCGGCAAAAGAATTTCTTCTGATCTTACGTAAGGTCCATAGAATCGTAGCCAGCCTTCCTTTAGAGTTTGTCTTCCTCTCAGGTAGAAGCGGTGTCCATTGATGTTGATGTAGACTTTCATGCTTTGTCTTATGGCTGGTTCGTCGAAGACTGCCATAAACCTTCGGACGATAAGGTTCCATATGTTTTTTTCTGAATCATCTAGGCCTCTTTCTGATAGGTTTCCTGTTGGGTAGATGGCTGGGTGTGCTGGGTCTTCCTTTTTTCCTTCTTTTGGTTTGAGTTCTGGTTTTGAGAGAAGTTCTGCTGTGAGTTTCTTGTATTCTGGGACCCTGCTTAGGTTTTTCAGTATCGCTTCATAGTTTATTGCTGGTGGTAGTTTTTGGCTGCTTGTTCTTGGGTAGGAGATTAAAGCATCTAGGTATAGGCGTTGGGCTATGTTTGAGGTGCGTCTTGGGGTGTACCCGAATAAGCCATAGGCTTCGCTTTGTAGAGCGCCCAAATCGAAGGGTAGTGGGGGTGTTTGCTGAAATTGTTTGACATCGATTTTTTCGACTTTTCCATCTTTTTGTTTGCATGCGTCTAAAACGATTTTTGCTTCTTTCTTGGTTTCGATTGTTTCTTTTTCATATTCTGTTTCGAAGATTTTTTTGTCAATTTCGACCTCGGCTTTGATTTCCCAGTATGGTGTTGGCACATAGATTCTGATGGCTCTTTCTCTTGCGGCTAGAAACTTTAGGGTTGGTCCTTGTACTCTGCCGGTGCTTAGTGTTGCGTATTTTCCGCTCCAGTCTCTTGCTGCCATTGTTAAGGCTCTTGAGAGATTGACGCCGTAAAGCCAGTCGACTTCGTGTCTTGTGCGTCCAGCCTCTATGAGTGCAAAATCTAGATGTGGTAAAGGTTCTGCATAGGATTTCTCCAGTTCCTCTTTTGTTAGGGTAGAATATTTCATGCGTTTTGAGATGCTTTCTTTGTTGCCGCATGCGTATTTTAGTATGCTGTATCCGATGATGCTTCCTTCGATGTCGTAGTCGCATGCGTCAATAAATGTGTCGGCGTCGTTTGCTAGTTTTGAGATGGTTTCGACCCATACGCGGATCTGTTTTGCTCCTCTTTCGGCGGCGTATCTGGGTACCCATTTGAAGCTGAAAACGGGGTAGTAGTTTCTTCCTCTTCTTTCTTCGGCCACTGTGTATAGGTGTCCCAGGGCTGGAACGACAACGATTTCTTTGTCCCTGTTGGCCACATAGTATGGGACTCCATTATCTTCTGTTTTTTTGGCTTTTTCCTTTTTGTCGAGGGCTGAGGCTATTCTTTGTGCGGCGTCTGGTTTTTCTGTAATTATTAATGTGTACTTTCCCATGATAGCACAAACCATGTGAGGATCTTAGGAAATGGTTTCTCAGAATTAAGCGTTGTAGGTGAAATTAAGAGTTTCTATACGTCGACCTGCGCAATCTTTAGACGGAAATGTCCGCGCAGGAAGCTTCTAAAAATGGAGTTTGTTAGGCTTGCTTGTTTGTTGCGACAAAGCGGGAAATAATTGTTGTAACAATGTTTTTCTGCGGAGAGGAAGGGGAACAAGTTCGTGGAGGATAGTGCTAAGTTTCAAGGCTGAATCTTTCTCAGGAATAATGCTCTATCATATGTTAGTGTTCTTGTTGAGAAAACGTTTTAGTATTGCGCAACTCTTATCGGGTTTGGTGGGACTTGAATGGACAGACCGTATTTTCGTCAAATTTTTAGTCCGTCTCTTGAGCGTCCGATTTTTGTGCAGGGGCTTCCGGGTTTTGGGAATGTTGGTAAGATTGCGGCTCATCTTTTGATAAAGTTTTGTGGGGCGAAGCCTTTTGTGGAGTTGTATTCGCCTTCTTTTCCGGATTATGTTTCGGTTAATTCAAAGGGGATCTGTCGTTTGCCACGTTATGAGTTTTATGCTGCTCCTATGGAGAAGAATGATTTTATAGTGATGACTGGGGATACGCAGCCTTCATTTGATGATGTTGTTGCACACTACGAGGTGTGTAGCGAAATACTGGATTTTATTGAAAAACAGGGTTGCAGCCTCATTGTTACGATTGGCGGCGTGCCGATTACGGAGGAAAAGGCAAACGTGTATGTGGCTGCTACTTCACCGAGACTTGCAACCGAGTTTATGGAAAAAGGGGCCGTGATTTATAGTAAAGGCAGAGTCGTTGGGGCAACTGGCCTAATGCTGGGACTTGCAAAGGAGCGCGACCTAGAAGGCGTGTGCCTGTTGGGCGCAACATCAGGGTTTAGGGCAGATCGCGGCGCGGGCTTTTCGGTTTTCAAGTTCCTTATGAAGGCCTTGGGCAATGAGTTAAAGGAAGGGTTATAAGAGAAAACGCTGACTTTAAGCAATATTGGAACGTGGTTGTATGGCTGAGGACAAGCAAAGGAACAAAGACAGAACCTCTGCTAGGTTTGATCTCACGGCAAGATCTTGGAAAGTGTTTTTGGTGGTCTTGGCGGCTTTCTTGACTTTTGCCGGACCCTACGTAGTTTATGTGCTTCTGCATGTTCTTGAAATAGACTATGCTGTTTCAATGGTTTCTGGATTTGTCCTTCTTGTGGCTGGTTTAGTGCTTATATGGTATCTGGTTAAGAACAAGGTAATTTCTTAAAGCAATAGTGGGTTTCTGCCTCAGATACCCCAGGGTGCATCATCTTTTCAGACAGGTAAATTCTTCATTGGCAATTAAATAAAATGTCTAGGCTGTGTTAAAAGTTGTTCGGTTGTTGAGGACAGATTGGCAAAGAGATATGAGACTTCTTCCCTTACCTCGAAACGTCTTCAATTTCTTCTTAAAATTCATGTCCAGAAAGAGATAGTTTTGGACGCTATCTTGCTTGCCCTATTCAAAAGACAGCTCAAGAAAAGGTGAACTTAACTTTAGAAGCATCTTGCAATCAGAAATAGGTCTATTATGTTTACGATTCCGTCATTATTTAAATCCGCTTCAGGATCCCAAGAAGGATCTCCTACTTTAGTTCCGAACTTTTTTGCAACTATGAATATGTCTTTTATATCGAGCAGTGTGCCGTCTTTTTCGGGAAGTATTAAACTGCCAGAGCCCATCCATACTCCAGTAGCAGCTATCATTAAATTTGCCGTATTGAGGTTGAGTATAATTGTCATCCCAACGTCTATGGGAAAACATTGGTAGATAAGAAACGGTCCTTCAGTATGGAGACTGTCGTTTGTGAAACCCACCCTGTACTGGTCGGGATCTTGATTGATGAATTCTTGTATAATGTTTGCTCCCTGTTGAGGCGATACATGATTATAATTGAGAGCTGACGTGTAGGTCTTTCTTATCGATGGATAAGGATAAGTGGTTCTCAAGACGAGTTCGTGGATTAACCCACATTCATCAGGCTGTAAGGTTGTTGCGGCTACCCACCACTCAGCATAGAATGGAGATCCACCGGTACGGTAAATATGACACAGGATTACAACCGAGAAATTTCCATACGAAGCCATTTCAAGCATCTTGGAATAGTTTTTTTCCAAATCCCAAACATTCCGTGCGCTCTCTTCGAAGAAGTATATTTCAAAGGGTTCGGCATCGATTCGCGTTACACAAGGCTTTATATCAAATATTCTGAGGAGAAGCAACATGGACGCCAGGAAAACCAGAATAGTTTTTCTCAAGGTCATACACTGCAATAATTCTGAAGTTAACAGATTATTTAACTGTTTTCGGGCACCTCGAACTTTACTCTAGAAGAATACCTTGTTGAGAATCATCTGTTGCTCAAGATATGCCTGTATGCAACCGCAACTCATATAAGATATGCTGAAAGATATAACAACTATGCAAGAAGGCAGAGAAAAAAGACTCGAAGAAATGATAAGGAAAGATGAAGAATCAGCTAAGAGAACGACAATAATATTGGAGAAGGAAGAGCGAGAATTCATCGATTCCTTGATTCGAGAGGGAAAGGAGCCAGGCATTAAACCCCTCATATCAAAAATGCTTGATGTATATAGAAGCATGATGATCTATG
>CAZADP010000036.1:0-8839 GCA_964483905.1 uncultured Candidatus Bathyarchaeia archaeon
GTTGGCGAAAGCTTCTGGTGTTTGTCTCTGGTTACAAGATTGATATCAGTCAGCTGGAAATGAAGGAGCATTTGTATCCCCTCGAAGATTTCAATGAAGACAAGAGGAAGTTGCTTGTGGTTCCAAAGGATGAAGACAGGAGCGAGATTGTTGAGAGGATCCAAGGAGCCGAGCGTGAAGGGAAGCTTCCAAATGAAGTTTGGGCGACTCCTGGTTTGCCCTTACTCGTTTTTGTCACGGTTGGGTTGATTGTTGCCCTAGTCTATGGAGATATTGTGTGGGCTATTGTTCGTTCAGCCTTTAGGTTAAGTTGAACTAGCGATCACCTTAATGTTTCGAGCGTCAATAACAGTAACTTGCACGGGTAAGGGGTTTGTGATGACATTTGTGCAGTATATTCTGTAGATGGGACCGTAGTTCTTGTCGTACACTCGGCTTAATGACGAAATAGGTATAGTGGTATTGTTTACACTCTTAATCGAGAATTTACTTTTGTCAAGATTGGTTATAGGTGTTAAACCTTCTTCATAAACGGCTAAATAAATCACCAAGTCTTTATTGGTGCTAGACCATGTGGCGTTGAAGATCGTCACTTTTAGAAGAGTCGACACGAGAAACTTGTATCCCGCAAGTCCAACAGAAGTGAGGTTAAGGTTAAAGGTGGCATTAGCTGCTGAGAAAGATGTCTTTTTATACCAGAGACGGGCTAGTCCAAAGGAATAACTAATGTTCATGCCGTAAGCGTAATATGAACTATTGGCAGTGGAGTGTGTTAGGGCGGCTCCAAAACCGGGGTAAACCTTTGTAAGGTTGGTTTGCCAGTTATTTAGGTTGTTGACCAAAATCTGGTTGTTAGTTCCGTTGAGTATCGTGTAGTTGGCAAGACTTAACTCAACAACTCTACGTGAGCCCAACTCTATGTTGTCGATTACCATCAGATAATCTTGCCATCTTTCATGTTTAAAGTACGTAACAGTACCATACATTATCGTACCAATAGAAATTATCATAATCGCTACTATTAAGGTTGCAAGGACAATGAATTGTCCCTTTTTGTTCTTTACAATTTTCATGATGTTATCGCCTTACCAGTTGAAGGACCAGAAATCGTGGATCATAATCTGTTTGGTAACCGGGAACGATGTATGCCACTGAAGCTATGTAACTTGAGTTTTCAAAGACCTCGCTAGTTCCATAACGTATTGTTTCGTTATTGGCAACTGTCCCATTCAAATAGTAAACAGTTAAGTCGAAGTAGATTTCAGGTGGCAGGGAAACCATCAAAGCAATGGTGAGAGTTCCCCAATCCTCATTATATATGAAGCGGCCTAGAAGCCTTTTTTCATCTAAATCGTGCAGGACGTTGTTTCCCATTTTTTCTAGGTTACTTGGTTCATACGTAGGACTAAGAGGAGTAACGGCGAAAACGTTGAGAAAGGTTATAGCAAACATAATTATGAAGGAGGCGAGTAGAGCCTCGACTAGACGCATTTGTCCCTTCGTTTTTTTGGTTTTTGTCATGGAGGTTCGTTCCATGTCGTTTGTTTGCTAGTTAAGAGGTATTTTAATAATGGTGAGAAATAACTCGTATATTAAGTCTATTGTCTTACGATATTTATATTAGCTAAAGCTCTTTCCACATCAACAACTCAAAAATATAAGTCATGCCCGCAATTTCCACAGATCTAGAAAGTTTTAATGCTCCGCTACCAGAGGATTGCGTAGAACTACCAAAATCAAAGATTCTGTAACCACTGGCAGTCGTAAAGGGGCCAACGAAAAGAACTAGCTGTCTGGGTTTTGGAACGCTGAGGTTGAAGATGATAAAGAGTGGATTTAAATAGCTTAGACCGCTGAAGATCCTACTCCAAGCCCAGCCTTCTTTACTGTCACTCCATTGGATTGGATCAGTCTGATGGCTTCCATCGTATATGTACCAGGTTCCGTCCGCGCTCACAACCACTATACTCTCAACCCATCTTTCACCCGACGAACCCTTCTCCCAGCCCGGCCCTTCAGGTATCGACAGCGAGATGTTCTCGCCAATTATGCTGGCGTCCGTTGTATGTTGGTGACCAAAGCCTTCCATGTAAGTTGAAGTTACTGTTGCCAAATCTGCAACAGTTGTTTTTAAGACGATGACATAATCTGTGACGCCCAAGGGAAGATCTTTCCCTATAGTGCATTGCCCCAGCCAGTTTGTACTGTTTTCCGTTTCAGTAGTAAGATATTCCGTTTTGCTTTTCACGTAGAGGATCGTGGCTTCTACATGGGCATTTGGAATAGGCCTTCCATCATTAAATGTGACATTGACTTCGTAGAGTAGATTGGGATTCCCGGATTTTTTGATCGCTGCCACATTGAATGGGGGAACAATCTTAATGTTAAAGCCGTAATCTTGTAGCCCCAATAACGTACGCACCGTCTCATAGTCTAAGCTTCCTGAAGGGTTATCGCCATCCAGCCTTTGAACCTTATCTGGATCCAACACATAAAAAGAGGAACCTTCTGAAAGCGCTAACCCAAATTTCTCAACAGCACTTTCGCTAAAAGGATTACTTGACCCCCAGTCAGAAGGATAACCCATACCAAAAAGCATAGAATTCAACGCTTCTAACGCTACATTTCTAAGTTGTTGCTGATCAGTGTAAAGCAAATTCACATAACTTATGGCTGGAACCGCGACTACAGCTGAAACGAAAAGCGTACACGCGAATATCAAAGCTGTTACATGATCGTAAACTGGAGCTACCATTCCACTCCCTCAAATACCAATAAATAAGTATTAATACTAAGTATTAAGTCTTACTATTCTGTATAACTATTGGAAAAAACTTCTAGTCGTAGGCTATCCACACGTAGACGTCCAAGTCTACGCCCCGCCTACACCCAGCAACAACGGTTTTTCCGCCACTTTCAATCGTTTGACTTTGATTCCCTACCCTCAAACTGGGAGAAACCCATGAGGATGCGTCGATTCGTGAGTTACCCTTAATCCAAGCGTATATAGATTGAGCGAAATCTTCGTTTGACGTTATATTTATGATAAAGGTGGAACCTTCTACATCCGAAGGTAGGCTAAGAATCTTTTGTAACGTTATGCTGCTGCTATCTGTGGAATTTGCTAGAAAGTACAAGTTTGCCAAAGTGTCAGAAACGTAGTCAGTGATTTCCTTCAGCTCTCTCCTAATCATTTCCGTTCTCATGTTGTCTACGACGTACGTGAAGGAAAACTGCATTAAGAGAATTAGAGCGATTAGGGCTGAGGTGCAGATGAGATGGCTCATTGTATAAGCGGGCAATTTTCCTTCCCCTCTTACACGCTAACCCTTACTTCAGCAACTACTACACTAAAGACTACCTTTCCAGCATCTAACCCAATTTGTACGTAGCTTGGTTCACCCTCTGACTCAACGGTAATTGTGCAGTAGTCCGCGTTGGTCACATCGTAGGGACCAAAAGTATTCGTTTCGATGTCAATACACTTTGCTTTAAGGTCAAAACTGTGAATGTGGGTTGTGGGATATCCCGTCACAACTTTGACTAACCAAATGGTCACATAATTCACCATCGTGCCGTCAACTTCAATAACTGATGTTCTCATGGCCCGTACCCTATAGCTTAATGTAACATTAACCAAACCCTCTCCTTGTTCAACCAACACCCTGCCAAGGCTTTCGGTGCTACCATTGACTATTAACCTATCACTTCCCAAAATATACGATGTATAGTTTGCACCTAAGGTCACATATCTGTTTTCTATAGAATATCTTATAATACTAGTTGAAACGGATCCTAAAGGATTTTCACTAGAGTTGCCTATCCTTGCACTCACATCTAAGGTCAGGGCGTTTGATATCAGTCGTAGCGTACCAAATTCAACTTTAAACCTAACTATGCGAGATGCATTAAGCTTCCAAGCGGCATCTTGCAAAGCATCGTCAAAGGCCAGAATCGACTTCTTGGCCACATCGAATTCAGCCGCGCCTCTCTGTTGCTCCAAAACCTGGTAACCGTACATGGAGGCCACAATGACGAGGCTTACTGTAACAGCGGTGATTATTACGGCTGAAATCGCGTATGAAACAGCCTTGTTGTGGCGTAAGAGGGGCAAGGGCAGTCTCCTCATGTGATCACAGGCTTACAAGCTGTGGAACCAGAATGGCTGCTAGTAAGGTAATGATCACGAGCAAGGCGGAGTGTTTAAATCCGGCAGATATTGATTCTTCGCTGATCTTGCCAGCCACCAGTCCAATCATGTAGGTGTGAAAGATAACTGAAACAGTAAAAATGGTGGTGATGCTAGCTATATCGATCTGCGTGCTTCCGGATATGCTTGCCGTCTTGGTGACGAACAGCTGGGTCAAGAGCGTTGTCGCCATGAGCAAAATAGCGGAGAAATAGGGCACTATGATATAGGGCCGAGTGCTCGCCCTCTTCTCTTTCTCCACTTCTTGGGTCATTTGGTTGAATCTCGCAAGCCCCTCAATCATGGAGATGGTCCCGCCTCCTACGTCAATCGTCTCTACGAGCAGAAATATGACAATCTGCGACAACCAACTCTTGGTCCGCTTCAGAAAACTCGTGAAAACTTGCCTCAGCGGAACCCCCCAAGAAAGCTCAGACGATATTTGTTGCAGCTCCTTAGTGAATTCGCCGTAGTTACGCTTGGAAAGGCTTTCGATACATTTCTCCGGAGCCAGACCAGTTTTCCTAATTTCAGTTAAATCACGAAGGAAGTTGGCTATCCCTTGCTCGACACTCATCTTCTTCCCTGCAGCTTTTATATGGATGAGAGCTGGGGGTGCAGTGGAGATAAACAGTGCGGCGGCGAATGCCGTGGGTAGGTCAACAACGCTGCTTATACTGTAGAGTAATGGAACATTTACCATGCCCATGAAACTGGTGAGCAAGAAGAATATTAGAACGCCGATCAATAGGAAGACACCGTAGGCTTTGTACGGTTGCCAGTCTGTAATGGGGGTTTTGGGTTGCATGTCATGGGCAAGGTAAATGAAGACAAGCGAGAGCATGGGTGCAAAAACGTATGTGTATAACATTATACCGGAGTAAATTGAGATGCCAGTGCTATAGATTGTTTCAACGCTGAACAGAATGTAGAAGCAGAGAGACATGAGGACCATTATAATTATGAAGGACTCCAGAAGCATCCCTAGGCGTTCAGCGGCAGCTTTAATCCTCAAAGATCGCGTCTTAAAGATGTCAGATGTCTTTGTTTCTAAATAATGCGTGATGTCGCCGCCAACTATGACCGTTGAGGCGTACCCTGCAAAGAAATCTCGATAAATGTCTAAGGGATTCTCCTTAGCTGATTTTCCCAAAGCCGAGAGGGGGTCCATACCAAAGATTTCCACATCCTTGATCACTTCCTTCGCTTCTTTGCGCATTGCAGGCATTAAATCCACATTAGAAAGCCTCTTGACGCTCACATATGGCGAGATGCCGCCCGTAGCCATAACGGTCACATATGCGGCGGCGAAGGGCATCTCCCTCTCCAAGGCACTGGCCCTCTCACCAGCCTTCATAATAGGCGTCAACATAAAAACTACCATGACCCAGATCGGTGTGGGAACAAGAAAAATCAAAGGCATAAACTTAAAAAAATACAAGAGCACGATTGACGCAATACTCACCGGCGCGGTCAAAAAGCTTACGAAAAACATTAGCGAAACGTAGGTGTGAGGATAAATTTTCATTCCTGCCTTGTGCAGATAGTCTTTGAACTCGAAAACATTGCTTAAGAATTTAAGCGAAATCCGTCCGAAGAGACGGTGGGACCAGCCCTCAAGATGATTGCGCAGAGACAACTGGCTCCACCTTCCTTTCATAGAATTCCTTTGGTCTGGAATAGTATTCAGTTATGATTTGGGCGACATCCTGATAACTTCGTATGTTGCGTCTTCTCATCCAAGTCAACACGTTTTTGCGGCGTTCTATTTCCTCAATGAGACCTTCCTGACTGACACCAAGGCGTTTTGACATATCAGAAACCAATTGACTTTTGCTTAAAGAGGAATCGAAAACGTCCCTGGCTGGGTCCCATTCAAACACTCTCTTGTATTTTTCGTAATCAGTGATTTCTTCTACAGAGGTTACTCGTCTATAGGCCTTCATTTCGCCAGCTTTTTGCAAGTGCACCCTCCGAATGACTCCAACAACGTTCATGAGAGGTATGTACGCCGGCGCTATGTCCATGGGTCTCTGAGTTAACCGTTTGACAGCAGAGTCAATGCTTTCCGCGTGCATCGTGCACATGCCACCGTGACCTGTTGCCAACGCTTGGAACAAAACGTACGCTTCATTTCCTCGAACCTCACCCACAATCAGATAGTCTGGACGGTGTCTCATGGAAGCCTTAACTAGGTCGAAGAGTGAAACCTCACCCGCTTGATTTTCTCCTAAACCATAACTTCGCCTCGAAATGAATGAAACCCAGTTTTCATGGCTCAAATTAAGTTCAGCGGTCTCCTCAATTGTGAGGAGCTTGCTTCCAGGCTTAATGAGGCAAGCTAAAGCGTTTAAAGCCGTGGTCTTGCCCGCGGCTGTTCCACCAAGCACCATGATGGAGGCTCTGTTTTCTAAACCAACCCAGAAATAAGCTCCTAACTCTTCAGACAATGTTCCAATGTTTATCAAGTCAACGATGGAGTAAGGATCCTCTCGGAATTTTCTGATGGTGAAGGTTGTTCCGAAAGGTGTTATCTCTCGTCTGTAGCAAACGGCAAGCCTGTGTTTACCCGGCAAGGAAGCGTCAACAATCGGGAACGCTGTGCTGACATGCTTACCAGCCATGTGAACCAACTTAACCATAAGATTGTCTAGCTCTTCGTCATCTTTGAAAACCAGGTTTGTCTCTAGACTTTCGTACTTTCTGTGCCAAACGTAAACCGGCTTGCCAACGCCATCGCAAGAGATATCCTCGATGTTGGGATCCCGCATCAAAGCGTCAATCTGTCCGAAGCCTACCAGATCTCGTTCCGCGTGATACAGAATCTTGGACCAAGAAACGTCGGCTAACCAGCCTAGGCTGATACGATATTTTTCAATGATTTTTTTCGCTTCAGTGTCGAAAAAAACTCTAGGGTCCTTTATTTCCTCTTTCGGTGAACGGATCTCCGCAAGCAGAATTTCCAAGATTTTGTCGTATATGCCTCGCTCAAAGGGATCGAGTTGAAGCTCGTCCAAGATGTACTTAAACTCGCCCGTTGATGGGTTCTGTACAATGACAGCGTGAGCAAAAGGCTCGTATAAAGCTGTTCTGTCAACCGTCTTGTAACCTCTCGGAATAGGGATTGAAGGTGCAGGAGGAATAGCTGTTTCCTTACGTTTTTTTCTAAGATTGATGGAGACTTTTAGGTGTTTTAGTTTACCGAATGTCTTTTTGAGTTGTATCATTGTGCTTCTCCTATGCAATAAAAATAGGAGCGGTCAATCTATTAAATCTTGCGTCTTACTAAACACGACCATTGGAATCCGAAAACATAAATAAAGCGCGGAGTTTCTTTTTTTCGCTATTAAAAACGTTACGACAGCAAGCATGACTGTTAGCGGCCCTATCTTTCTTCCGAAGTTATTCCGATTATCCTGAATTTTATTAGGAGCGCCACCACAACGACAACTATGATTGGAACTGCGATTATGAGTATAGTTGTTAGCGGCAAACGGATCTTACCACCACCAACAACAGGGTTCACGCCTACTTTTACTTGATCTTCGCCATCAACATAACCAACTTTTGTGGCGGTTGCTGTGATGTTGACGTTAAGTTGTTTAGCTGTTCGTGGAGCTGTGAAAGTGAATATAGCATCGCCGTTTGAATTAGTTGTTCCGGTATTAGCAGAGAAGTTTCCGCCACCATCTGAGGACACTGTGACCGTTACGCCAGAAATTGGAGTTGCGTTGTATGTTACGTGGACAGTCATCCGCGATGTTCCTTTAGAATTAATGGTGGTGGGGTTGGCAGTAACTTGGACAACGAGTATTCTAGGTTCTACGGTTAGTTTTGTTTGTCCTTGCCCGTCGTCGTATCCACTTTTCGTGGCGGCTGCTGTGATGGTGACATTTAACTGGGTTGTTGTTTGAGGAGCGGTAAAAACGAACGTACAGTTACCGTTTGAATCAGTGGTTCCAGTATTAGCAGAGAAGGTTCCGCCACCATCAGAGGACACTGTGACCGTTACGTCTGCAACAGGCTGCCCACTGGATGTTACATGAACGTCCACATTTGATGTTGCTTCAGAGATAACGGTAGTAGAGTCAGCAGTAACTTGGACTAAGAGAGATGGTAGGACTTCTAAGTACTCGTGGGCAGAGCCGTCTGCGTAACTGCTCTTTGAAGCTGTTGCGATTATTCTTACGTTAGTTATTTGGGTTACATTTGGTGCAGTAAATGTTGCAGTGAAATAGCCAGTTGAGTCTGTAAGGCCGGATGAAGGCGTGAAACTTCCACCTTTTACTGAGAATATTGTAATACTTGCATTTTCTACTGGGATGGCTCCATCTGTCACATGAACCGCGATTGAAACTTGTTCTTCAGAGCCAACTGTATAACGGTTTGGAATGAGGGAGACATCTAGAGGCGTGAGGCTTTGAACACGTATCGTCACCGTTGCCACATTGGTGCTGGTGACTCCGAAATCATCCATTACGGTGACGCTTGCACTATAGTTTTGAACTGAAGAGTATTTGTGAACAAAAATCGACAGTGTTGTCCAACCGCTGTTATTTCCATCTCCAAAATTGAAAAAGTATTGGTCAACATGTCTGTCGTCGCTTGAGGTGGTGGCGATAAACGTGACGGCTTGATTTGGCGGAACCA
>CAZADP010000037.1:0-8809 GCA_964483905.1 uncultured Candidatus Bathyarchaeia archaeon
GGTGGAGAGACGACATTTACCTGACGCATGCAAGCATAATTGATTTTCAGCCATACGTGACTGAGGGGATTGCTCCGCCACCGGCAAATCCGCTTGTTATAGTTCAGCCATGCATTCGGATGGTGGACATAGCTAACACTGGTCCGACCTTCGGAAAATACTTAACAATTTTCGAGATGGGCGGGCATCACGCTTTTAACTATCCCGATAAGGAGGTTTACTGGAAAGATCGGACCGTGAGGTATCATCATGAGTTCGTCACTAAGGATCTAGGCGTAAAGTCTGAGGAAGTCACTTACAAGGAGGAAGTCTGGTCGGGCGGGGGCAATGCTGGCCCATGCGTTGAATGTATTATTCGGGGGTTGGAGGTAGCTACGCTTGTTTTCATGCAATATAAAGTTGTTAACAACGAATTTGTTAAATTGCCGATACGGACGGTTGACACTGGTTATGGTATAGACCGTTATGCATGGCTTTCCCAAGGTGTTCCCAGCGCTTTCCATACTATTTACGGCAAGTTGCTTGACGAAATCTTTGAAATGGCTGGGATAAGCAAAATTAACAATAATCTACTGGTGAAGGTGGCGAACGTTTCAGGCCTAGTAAGCCTTGATAAAACAGTCAGCAGACTTGAAGCTCGAAAGAAAATAGCAGAGATCATTGGAGTAAAAACAAAGAAGTTAGACAAGTTTTTGCTTCCAATAGAAAATGCTTTCGCGGTTGCAGACCACACGAAATGCTTAAGCTTCATACTTTCAGAGGGTGTTGTCCCATCAAATATCCAAGAAGGATACTTGGCAAGGCTTCTCTTCCGCAGAATCTATCGACTGCTAAAAATGTTGAGCATACCAGAAAGGCTGTATGACATAACAGGCAAGCAAATCAACATGTGGTCCAAGGACTATCCACACTTAAAGGAAATGCGAAACGAAATAATGGAAATGCTTAAGGTTGAGGAGGAAAAATTCCAAGAAACTATCAAGAGGGGCGAGGGACTGGTAAAAAGAATATCCGGCGAATTAAGAGTGAAAAACAAGCATGAGATTCCAATAGAAACCTTAGCTGAACTTTACGACTCTCATGGGCTTCCGCCTGAAATTGTCAGAGAAACCGCGCAAGAAGAAGACTTAGAGGTGGAGGTCCCAGAAAATTTCTACGTTCTGATCGCCCAAAGGCACATGCAAACATCCAAGCCTGTTGAAGAAGGAGTTCAAACCGAAGAGTGGCTTGAAACTGCAGTGGCAAATCTGCCCGAAACTGAACAGTTATACTATGAAGACCAATATAAGCAAGAGTTTGAAGCAAGAATTCTCAAACTAATAGACAATGAATATGTCGTCTTAGATAAGACATGTTTCTACCCAGAAGGTGGAGGACAACCAGCAGACAGTGGCTATCTCATATGTGATGGAATCAAGGTTGAAGTTGTCAATGTCCAAAAAGTCGGCAGAGTAATAGTCCACAAAATAAAGGGCGCATTTGTTCCGAAAGAAGGTAGCAAGGCTAATGGTGCGATTGACTGGGATAAACGTTACAGCCTTATGAAAAGTCACACAGCGACTCACTTAGTTAATGGCGCCGCAAGACGTGTGCTTGGACAGCATATTTGGCAATTTGGAACACAAAAAGGCATAGAAAGCTCTAGACTTGATATTTCACATTACCGAAGGCTAACACCGGGAGAAATACACAAGATAGAAACGCTGGCAAATCAAGCAGTTCTGCAAAATATGCAGGTTGAAACAGCTTGGATGTCACGAAACGAGGCGGAAAGCCGCTACGGTTTTAGGCTGTATCAGGGCGGAGCGGTTCCGGGCAAAGAAATTAGGGTTGTAAAAACTGGAGACTGGGATGTTGAAGCATGTGCTGGAACGCACTTGAAAAACACGGGAGAAATTAGTTTCATCAAGATAATCCATACTGAAAGAGTCCAAGACGGCGTAGAAAGGCTTGTCTATTCAGTTGGAATTCCTGCGCTAAAAGCTGTTCAAGAGAACGAACAAAAGCTCTGGAAACTCTCAGAGATTCTGAATGCTCCTCTAGAGAAGTTGGACAAAACAGCGGAAAAACTCGTTAAGGAATTGAAGGAAGCAAACGCGGAAAGAAGGAAACTCATTAAGGAAATAGCAATAAAAGATAGCCTAAAGGTGCATGAAAAAGTTGAGATTACACAAACAAAGGAAATTGCTGGTATCAAGATGGTAGCCCGTGATTTCCAAGAAGAAATTGATGTTGACCGCATGGTTCAAACGGCAAACGAGATAATCAAGAAGGACGAAGCAACAGTTGCAATATTTTACGGAATAGACGGAAAAAATGCGCGAATCATGGTTATGTCTGGAAAGACTGCACTTAAAAAAGGCGTAAATGCTAACGAAATAGTCAGAGAAGCATCAATAATCATAGGCGGCGGGGGAGGCGGAAAACCCAACTTCGCTCAAGGCGGAGGGACACAAGTAGAAAAGCTCTCAGAAGCAATTAAAAAAGCCGAAGAAACATTAAGAAGACAGCTGAAATCCTAACGTAATTTAGAATTAATCTTTCCATCAGCGCTCCTTGGAAGAGTGTTGGCCATTGACACGATTTTCTTGATTGCTTCTCCCTATTGCATGTCCGAAGCATAGAAGCGCGAGCTACGAAAAGATAGATGTCAACAGGTTTTATTCAAGCTATAGATTATGCTCAACCGAAGCCTCTGCTCCCGAAAGATTGTACACCGATTATATCAATGTCTGGGGTTATGCTGGAAGCGGTGCAGATTGGTCAGTGGTTACACCGATAATGGTTACACCAATAATGCAAAAAAATATAAGTCTAGCAATGGTAGCAATGGCTATCTAATGCACAAAGAGAAATGCGGACTAGGCGTGCGGAATGAAAGAACCACAATTCCCTATTTTCATTCTTGTTATCCTGTTCTTTTCAGATATAGTTATTTTCACGCGCGCAGAAGTTGAAAGGAAGGAATTTGTAAGTTTCAGTGTGATGATTCAAAAAGAAGGATATTTTGACAGACTTTCAGCATGGTTAGACGATTTGAATTTTTCAAAGTTCACCTTTGTTATTTGGAATGATGCAGAAAGCTACATTCTTGATAATCAAACACGATTAAATAGACTTAAACAATATGGCAAGATTGTTCCAAATTTAAGTTATCTTCAGGTCTATTCTACATCATCACGAAAGAAAACAATTGATCAAAAAATCGAAACATGGAAAAACAAAGTCGGTTATGAACCTAAAGGTTTCATGTCGTTTGTTCCAGATACTTATGCTGCTCAATATCTTTTGGAAAAGAACATAAAATATCTTGTAGGTTATTGCTTTGATCAATACACAATTGATTACATGACGATGCGAGGAGCATGGCAGCTACCTTATTATGCCAATCCCTTGCATGTAAACATACCAAATAATTATTCTTTAGGGTTTATCATTTTTCCCCATTCAACATGGGATTGGATAGAATCATTAAGAATTGATCATCGTTTGAGTTTACATCCCATGACTTTAATGAGTTTTTTCAACGGAAATCATGAAAAAGCAAAAGACTATTTCTTGAATCTTATGGACTATTCGATTAGATCTTGTGAGCCTTTTGGAATGGCCGTTTGCCAATTTGAATGGGAGTGGTGTGTAGATTGGGGATATGATGATGAAGTCAAGAATTGGATAAACACGAGCATAACAACGCGGAATTATGAATTTTGGGATTTTGAAAGTGTTGCACAATGGTTTATTGAAAATTTCCGATTCACACCGACATATACGGTCGATTTTATATCTCCATATTCAAAGGCAAGAATCGAATGGTATCATGATTTGAATAGCAGAATAGCAAGAATTGGAAGTGAAGTTGTTAGTTATGTCAATTATCGAGAGCAGATCTCAGACCCGTACATAAGTGGAACAGCTTCTATAAATTGGGGAATCCCTCCATCTGACCGGAATTGCATTGATACAAGTCTTAGTTTTGAAATTGATGCTTTGGGTGGGGGAAATCTCCGTTCTCCAATAAAAACAAGTTCATACTGTTACGAAGAAAAACTGTCAGAATTTGCTCAATATTATCCTTTGTCAAAAGAAAAATCTAAAGAGTTGTCGGAATTAATCCCTTGTTTGATTCTTTTATTTTGTTTTGCTTTTTCTGTAGCGATTGTTAAGAAAATAATAAAGAAGTAAATGAAGTGGGTCTAAGCGTTAAGAGCAGCAATAGAACCGTTCATGGTGAAGGGTAAGGTTAAATTGTGAGATGGGGCACCACACATATTTGTGAAAGCCATAACAGTGTTAGGCGCAATTGCGGTTGCCGTTCTCTTCTTCTTAGGTATAATATTCGCCATAGCCGCCAGTGTCGCTTACACATCAACCCGACTAATTGTATCCGCATCCCTCTTCATTGTTGGTTTCGGCATAGCTTATTTAATAAGCAGACAACCAAAAACCATAATTCAAAAAGTTGAATTTTCAGGACAGATGCAAGCAGTCGCCATAAAATGTCCAAACTGTTCAGCCTCAATAGACGCCAACCAAATTAAAATTGTTTCTGGCGTGCCATATGCAACATGTCCATACTGCGGACACAATTTTGAAGTGACTGAGGAACCGAAATGGTAAAAAGTCAACATATGCTTGTCGTGCTGACAGCCATTTTTCTTTTCATAATGTTTCTCGGTATCGCATCAGCGTGGACTGGAAGCTATCATCTTGAGCATGAGTGGGTGAAAATATGGGTAAACCAGGACGGAACGGTAGATCTCTTCTACAACATAACGATAAAACTCGATTCCGGCGATAACATAAACTACGTGCTTGTTGGCCAGCCTAGAGGAGAGTTCACCATAGGAAGCGCCACAGACCAGTACGGCAACTCGCTGGCAACCGCTGACGCCAGTCAAGGAACTGACTACAAGGTTAAAGTCACTCTTGACTCACCCTTAAGGGCTGGGCAAACCATCTGGTTTACGCTTCTCACGAATGTGGCCCACATGATATGGGAAGACACTCCAACTAACGTTGGAGTGCTGTTCACGCCAACTTGGTGGGAGCAGGCGAGAGTCTACGATCTTCGCATTTTGATTGTTTTGCCGTCTGGAGTCACGCAAGGCATGGTTAATACAACTTCCGTATATTGGAGTAATACTGGAATAGAAGATGGACGGTTGACAATATACTGGGAAAAGCAGAATCTTTTGCCAAATGAAAGATATACGGTCGGTGTGTCTTTTCCAAAGGGATATATAGAGTACTACGATACACAGCCAAGCGGCTTGGTTGCTTTTTTCCAGCAGTATGGGATCGCGCTTTTGGCGTTTGGATTTGTCGCCGTCCTGATAGGCGCCGGTATCTATGTGGCTGGTAAGAGGCCTTACCTAATACCCAGAATCAGCATGGAAACCTTAGGCGTAAGGCGTGGCTTAACAGCGGTCGAAGCTTCTTACCTCCTTGACATGCAACCGACAAAAATAGTTACAGAAATCCTCTACAGTCTCTTGCAAAAGAGAGCAGTCTGGGTTGAGTCAACCAAGCCCTCACTTGAACTGAAAGTCATGCAGCCATTCCAAGACAAAACTGGAACGCCTGAAACGACCCTGCGATATTACGAGATCGACTTTCTCAAAGCCATCAAAGAAGACGGAACCCTCGACGAGGAAAAATTAGCACAAACAATAATGTCTCTCAGGGACAGCGTCGAACAGAAAATGCGCGGATACTGCAGACGCGATACAATCGACTATTACAGAAAAATCGTGGCGAAGGCTTGGGAACAAGTGGAACAGGCAGGCACGCCTCAATTAGCCTCAGAAGCCTATGACGAACAACTCTTGTGGCTCCTACTCGATCCGAACTATCAATCACGCACAGAAACATCATTTCGCAACAGAACCTTCGAGCCTAATCCATTATGGCTCTGGTACTGGTACGGCTATCACCATTACCATCCACATCCCACGTACAAGCCAAACGTGGAAGCCCCCGCTCAATCAGCCAAACCGCCAACAATTCCCGGCGCCGACTTCGCAAACAATGTTGCAACGGCGGTGGAAAACACCTCTAACAACATTGTGGCAAACATTGAGAAATTCGCCAACGCAATCCTCCCAATGCCCTCGGCAAGAGCTTCGCACGAACCGGCGCATCACCAAGCTAGTTGCGTCTGCGCGTGCCATGCGTGTGCTTGCGCTTGCGCCTGCGTGTCTTGCGCGTGTGCCTGTGCGAGCGGAGGTGTGGGCTAGACTATGAGTTTCTTACGCAAGATTCTTCGACCTATCCAGATTCCTTCTGGCCGCTACACCTACAGGGGAAAAGACAAGTTCGCTCGTTTGGCGCTTCAGCTTCGTGTTGAGCCAGATGGAAAAGGGATTATAGTCATAAATGCTAATACGGTTCTTTATCTTAATGAAACGGCCACTGCTTATGCCTACTTCTTTATGGAAGGAACCCCTGAAGACGCGTTGGTGAAGAATATTCGGCGAATGTACCGAGTGGACTTTAAAACGGCCAGGAGCGACTACGAAAAATTGGTCTACACGATCAGTACATTGGCGCAGACCGAGAAGGTGTGTCCCATTTCTTTCCTTGACGTGAAAAGCATCGAACCTTTCACCCAGCAATACTCTGCACCTCTCCGAATGGACATGGCCCTCACCTTTAGATGCCAAAACAACTGCATCCACTGCTATGCTGGCGGACCACACGAAACTTCTGAACTGGACACGGCACAGTGGAAAGAAGTCATCGACCACCTGAAGCAAATCGGCGTCTTCATTTTGACATTCACGGGAGGCGAACCCACTCTACGCGAAGACTTGTCAGAGCTGTTGCTTTACGCCCAGAACAATGGAATGGTCACGGGGCTCGTCACCAACGGCAGAAAATTAAAAGACAAGTCGTACGTTGAAACTCTTGAGAAAGCTGGATTAGACTTCATTCAAGTCACTCTCGAGTCTCACAAGCCTAAAGTTCACGAACTGATGACAGCGGCTAAAGGAAGCTGGAAAGAAACAGTTGCTGGAATCAAAAATGCTGTTCAAACACAGATCTACGTCACCACAAACACAACGCTCAGCAAATACAACGCCGCAGACTTCTTGGAAACCATAGACTTCCTCAAAAAACTTGGAATCGCGGCCTTTGGATGCAACAGCCTAATCTATTCAGGTAAGGCAAGCGCGATAAGCGAAGAGTTCGCCTTGCCACTCGAGACATTGAATGAACTTTTACCCAAAATTCGTGAAAAAGCCAATCAGATAGGATTAAAGTTTCTATGGTACACACCAACTCAATACTGCCGCTTTGATCCCATTAAATTGGGGTTAGGCGTCAAATCCTGTACAGCCGCTATAGTCAACATGTGCGTCGGCCCAAATGGCGACGTTTACCCATGCCAAAGCTACTTCGAAAGCCTAGGCAACATCCTCAAAGACGACTGGCAAAAAATCTGGAACCACCCACTGGCGACTAAAATAAGAAAGAGAGAATACGTGGAGCCAAAATGCAAGGAGTGTCCCCAATTGCGTATTTGCGGTGGAGGATGCCCATTGGAACTGCAAAAAAATAACTACATCTGTGCTGAAGCTCAGTAGTCTTTTCTATCCTCATGATGTTGTTTAGGTTTAATCCGAGAGTTTATCAGTTCGAGTTTCTGACGATGATTCAACCTCTTAGTCCTTCTCTCGCTTCGCATTGCTTCTACTTGTGAGCTGAATTCTTCGACGTAAACAAGCTCTTTTGGTTTATGCATCCTCGTGTATCTAGCAGCTTTTCCGTTGATGTGAAGTTTCATCCTCGAATCCAAGTTCTTAGTGTACCCAGTATAGAGACTGTTGTTTTTACATAGGATAATGTAAAGGTAGTATGGCATAAACAATATTTTGGTAGCCATGGTATTTAACAATAGAGGATCAACCGCTGAATGCATTTCCTGCAATGCGTGTTATGACCGCCTAGTGAAGGATGGCGCCCGATGTATGCAGAAGGAGTGCGCTGAACAAAAATCTGCAAGTTAAGGCTTCAAGGTGTCTGATATAGTTCGCTATTCTTGGATTTCTCAAACACGTAGAAGCCTATTGTAAATAGGTATCTTTGAGTAGTCCCATGAGCGCGCCGATGATTTTTTCGGGAGAAATTCTTATGAGGATTGGTTGGTACTTTGCGTGCTTGCGAGCGAGTGTGTGCTCGTGTTCTAGGTATTCAAAAAGCAAACAAATATTGTATTTTTAGCGCGCGCTGTGAAAAGCTGCGCAGTGGTTGGAAGTATTTGGCTTTTTGTGTGTCCATTGGGACTGTTTAGCGCGCTGGGATTTCCATTCTTATCGTTTTGGAGCAAGTATAGTCCTTCCTCATTGCGAGTATCATTTCCACAGTTCAACGTTCTTCTTTCGTTAGGTATTTGCGCGCGCTAAATTGATGAAAAGTCTGAATAAAGTATCTGTATAGGAAATTCAATAGTTTAAAATCAAGGAAAGTGCAGAGAAGCCCTTGGTGCCAGCATTATGGTCGAAGATCGCGTTTCAACAGGCATAGACGGTTTGGACTCCCTAATCGAAGGCGGCTTTCCGAAGGGAAGCCTAGTTCTTTTGGCTGGGAACCCTGGAACTGGCAAGACTGTGTTTAGCGTGCAATTTCTGTATAAGGGGGCGGAAAATTATGGTGAGAACGGAATATACGTATCCTTTGCAGAGAACGAGGACACTATTATTCACAACATTTCCAGACTTTTCGGATACGACTTGAGAAAGAGGGAAAAAGGAGACGGAAAAGTCAAGATTTTAGACTTTACAACCGTGACTGAAAAGGGTCTCCCAAC
>CAZADP010000038.1:0-8784 GCA_964483905.1 uncultured Candidatus Bathyarchaeia archaeon
ATATGCCCGGTTTTAGTTGGACGTGGACTTCGGCTTTTCGCATGTATTTTAGTGGTGGGTCTCCACATTTCGGGAAGTATCCTGCTCGAAACTTCTCGAATCTTGCCCTTTCGGTTCTTAGCTTGCCGCTTATGACGATTTCTGCGCCTAGCGCTCCTGCTTCCATGACTTGGTTCAGAGCCCAAAATCCGGCGCGTCTGAAATGTATGCCCCTTTGCAGGGCTGCAGCAATGCGCGAAGCGACAACATAAGCGTTCAATTCTGGAATTTCAATTTCGGAAACAGAAATTTGTGGATTTGAAACTTTGAATTTCTCTTCTAGGGTTGTTGCAAGTTCTCTTATTGTTTCCCCGCCGCGTCCTATTACCAAGCCTGGGCGCATTGCATAAATTACTATGTGGGTTCCAAGCGGGGTTTTTGATATGGTTACTCCGCCGTATCCGGCTCTTTCAAGTTTTTTCTGCAGGAATTCGTCAATTTCTGTTCTTTTTACGGATTCTGTTATGAAGCGTTTGACTATGGCCATTACGCTGGTTCTCCTGTTTCTGGTTGTTCTTCTAAGGCTATTTCGATGTGACATGGTGTTTCGAATTTCGGTGAGGCTCTTCCGTGGGCTCTTGGTGTGTATCGTTTGATTTTCATTCCTTGATGTGAGCATGCGTGGATGATGCGGAGTCTTTCGGTGTCCAGTCCTTTGTATTCAGCGCTTGCTTCTGCTCCTTCGAGGATTTTTAGGATTTGTTTTGCTGCTTTTACTGGGTATCTGCCTGCGTAGGTTTTTTCTAGTCCGTGGCGGTGTCCGGCTTTCTTTTTGAATCTTGTGAAGGGGATTGCTCTTTTTTTGGCTATGACGTCTCTTAGGTATTGTTTTGCTTTGGTGAGCATCATTCCCCTGATTGTTTTGCATATTTCTCGTGCCGATTTATGGGATACTCTAACCTCTCGTCCGCTTGCTTTTGCGGTTTTTTCAGGGTCTAATTCTTCTTTTGTTATGGAGTATCCCCATTTTGGCACTTTGTACGTCTCCAACTGTGCAATTGAACAGCAGTATGGTGATTTATATGGTTTTCCTTCAGCGGATACTGTCAACTTATTGGATATGATCCATATTGGTGTTGAGACCAGATTTTTGAGGGCTATGAATCTTCTGTGGATGTCCGTTTGTGTGCTACTCGGGAAGACTCCGTACTATAGTGCACACTAGCCGCAGAATATTTGTGCACACTATGGGAGTAACTGGCTCATTTGTTGCAACTAACCGCAGAATAATTGTTGCAACAATTGGCGCTGGGCTTTGCGGTTCAAGAGGCTTCAATTATGCGTATGGTTGAGTTTTTCGGAACGAGCTTCACGTAACTTTGCAAGCTGGAAGAAGGCAGCGAGTGGCGTGTTATTTGGCTTCAAACATGTTTCCTTTCCATGTTTGGGGGCGATAGAGTGGATGTGCGATACAGAAGGTTTCTCCTTCAAGGAGTTTTTGTTGGTTCCAAGTTGGTGGCTTCGTTTCTCTTTTTGTTGGTATCCACATGAGGTATATAGTGAAAACAAGTCCTTTTCGCTTGGTCTTGTGCGTTACGTTGATTGATTCAATGGGCTTGAAGCCCAATTTTTCTATTTGCGATTTCTTGAACCATGGGCTCCAATGGTTTTCTAAGGCTATAGTAGCGAACGCTGAGGCTTCGCTTTGATTTTTTGTCATGTCTTCTACGAGTAGGTTTCCGAAATTGTGTCCCTTCGTTTTTCTCAAGACCCAGACGCAGTTCATCACGATGACGTTTTCTGCTGTTATTGGATAGCCAGATGCCTCAGCTGGTGCATACTCTATCTGGCCGACGACATTTCCATCAAGAATTAAGAGCTTTTTATGAAAACCCTTTGGAATAGCATTCTCTAGGTATTCTTGTCTGTTGCTATATTTCCTGAATGGCATTGGTGCCAGACACCTGTAAAGGTATTTTTCATATGCCACATTTTTCGTTATGTCCAGAATCTTGATTTGAAAGGTATTGTTCACCTCTTCTCAATAGTGGAAAAGCACGAATATTTTAGTTTTGAAGCCTAGGCTTGTAAAAAAGTAAGGTTACTCCTGTTAATGCAAGTATTATTCCTGCGATTTGTAAGGGTTCAAAATTTTCTCCGAGAATGGTTGTTGAGAAAATTGCTGCTGCTAAGGGCTCTAGAACTGACAGTATGCTTCCCTTAGAGGATTCAACATATTTCAGTGCATAAGAGTATAAAAGGTACGCCGAAAGGGATGAAAACCAAGCTATGGTGAATATGAGAAGCCAGAGTTGTTGAGGGTAATTGGCGGTTTCACGAAATGTGGAAAAGATTATCGGAGTCAACGCTACAGCGCCTATTGTGTCACCATAAAGAATCAAAGTCCAATTTGTATAGCGGTTTCTCATTTTCTTAGTGATTAAAAAGTAAAGAACAAAAAGAATGCTTGAAGACAGTCCAACGGTCACTCCCGAAATGTTGGCGTTTAACCATGAAGTTTCATAGGCTTTTACAACTAAGATAACGCCTAGAAACGTTAGGACTATGGCAAATATGGTTGACAGAGTGACTTTTTCCTTGAAGAATATTGAGGCATAAATTGTGACAAAAATAGGATACGTGTAGAATAGCACTGCAGCAATAGTCGCGGTCGTTAGGTCAACAGCGTGGAGATAGGTTATTCTTTGGAGGGCGGTTGCGAAGAGACCGAACACCAAGAATTGAGGTAAGTCTTTCTTTCGAATTTTGAATAATTCCCTTTTGAACAAGGTTACAGGGATTAGCAAAGTTAGCGAAGAAACAAGAAGTCTCAAGGCAATTAACGTTACCGGATGAATACCATATGCAAAAGCCAGTTTTCCAAAAATCCCCATAGTTCCCCAGATTATTGACGCTGCAACAATTAGAAGGTACCCGTAGCCTTTTCTCATAGCTTGCTAAAGAGTGGGTTTTCACCTAAAAAATCGACGCATGGACTTTAAACATTTTTACGATTTGTTTATGTTCAGCTTTTAAGGTTAGGTATGCAGAACTTGAGGCAGGTGCGGATTAATTGGACGTACAGAATAAGCATATTACAATGTTGCATGGTGCTGGCGGAACAGTCATGCATGATCTCATTAAAAACTACATTGTGAGGTATTTCGGTGGCGCAGCAAACTTTGAGGTTTCGCTAGAAGCTTTGGATGATGCGGCTGTTGTTGATGATATAGTTCTGAAAAGCGATTCGCATGCTGTCAAGCCCATTTTTTTTCCGGGCGGTGACATTGGACGCTTGTCTGTTTCTGGCACGGTTAATGACATTGCTGTTTTAGGCGCTGAGCCCTATGCCTTAACATGCGGTTTCATTTTGGAAGAGGGCTTAGCCATAAGGGACTTTGAAAGAATTTTGGCTAGCATGCAACAAACATGTATGGAAGCCAGTGTAAGCATAGTTACGGGCGATACTAAGGTTGTTGAGAAGGGAAGTCTAGGCGGTTGTGTAATAAACACCTCTGGAATTGGCAAAAGGACAACAGCCTTAGAGAAGAATCTCAAGGTTGTCAAACAGTTTAGAAGTGATTTTAAGGAACGCTGGGTTCTCGACTCGAACCTTGGCAAAGGCGAAAAAATAATTTTATCTGGAACGGTTGGCGACCATGGTTTAGCAGTCTTATCGGCGCAGGAAGGCCTGAGCTTTGGAAGTGACATCAAATCCGATGTTAAACCCTTAAACCGCTTGATCCACCGTTTACTGGGCGAAACAGGCGGGATAGTTGCTATGAAAGACCCGACAAGAGGCGGTTTGGCCGACGCCCTGAACGAGTTCAGCGAAAAATCTCATGTGGGCATACTGGTCCATGAAGATAAGATTCCTGTGAAGAATGATGTGCAGGCTGCATGCGAAATGTTGGGCTTAGACCCGCTTGAAATCGGAAATGAGGGAAAAGTGATCATAGGTGTAGTGAAGGAGAAGGCTGATGAAATCTTGGAGTTGTTGAGAGCGACGGATGATGGGAAAGAGGCGGAAATCATAGGCGAAACCACAGCTGATTTCAAAGGAGTGGCGATGCAGACCGTTGTAGGCGGGAAAAGAATAATTGCCAGGCCTGTTGGAGACCCCGTTCCGCGAATATGTTAGGTCATTCGTCTAAACACATAAGCTATTATCTTTGAATTGAAGCTTTATCTGATGTGCCCTTCGAGGGGTTATGAAGTTAAGTTGGCAAAACAGAGATTCCTACTGACAATCCGATCAGAATGGTTCCTAGAACAATGAATGCAAGTCCCAAAAGGACTTGTTTACCGCGTTCCGATCTTAAATATTCTGCATGCCCATCAGGCGAGGCATATAGTGTTTGCCAACGTTCCATGCGAAATATCGTCAAACCTGCTGCAATCACCCAACCAATGCCAAAAAACAGTGCGCCCTCCAGAAAGAAGAGATCACTCAACACAATCTTTTTTGGGCTTCCGTGCAAGAAGTGGAGTATTCTCATAGATGAAAGGAAAACCGATAATCGATCGATCGACATGTGCATCTTAACCGCACGCGACAGATAGAGAGCTAACTCCTTCTTCTAAACTTCGGGATCCACGATTAGTCTGATTACCATCAAACATAAATTTGCTCGAGGAAGAATAGGAGGGTTTTCGGATAGTTTACTGTTGGGCCTTCTTTCCATACTCTTTTGCAATTTTCATCAGATCAATGATGTCTATGACGCTATTTTTGTCTAAGTCAGCTACGGGATTCCAACTTGAGTCTCCCGGCTCGGTTCCGAACGCTCTCGCTACTAAGTAAAGGTCCCAGACGTTGACCTTACCGTCTGCATTCAAATCGCCTAGAATTACTGGAGGAAGCAAAGTCATGGTGATTTTTATATTACGGGTAATTGATTTTATGACCGCCTCACAAGTGCAGTCGTCGCGGATGGCTTTGACACTATAATACATGCATTGATACGTGATTCCTTCCGTCATCAATTTTTCGTACAAGACAAGTCTTGTGTGACCGTTGACTGCAGTGATACCTTCCTCGAATAGGGTCCCGTTCTGCCAATAAGCCATAACTGAAGTTGTATCCACTGGCACTCCACTTACATTCAGTACTTGTATGTCCAAAAACCACCCTACATAAACCTCGGATTCCCCGTGTACATTAATCTCGCCCTTAATAGAGCAATTCACCAAGTAGATAAATGAAAGGAAATATGCATGAACATTGTTAAGCGAGGAGTTGACTACTGAGACAATCGGGGAACCGTAGGGTGGGAGGATCACAGAAGCGTAGGCAGAGATGCTCCAAATATCTATTGCGCTGTTTTGTATGGTGAGGTTAAAGTAGGCTTTCGTAATTGTGTTGTTCTCGTAGAGGTTCCAGTAGCTAATGAGACCTGTGGGCAAAGTTGTCAGAGAAGCGATTGAATCACTGTAGAATCTTAGCTCTATTTCAGACACTCTTGAGTTGACTATTGAGGCGTCGCGGCCAAAAAACCGTTGTACACTGGAGTTGAAAACGGAAACAAAGGTGGAGCCTGTGGCAACGATTTCGCCAACTGTAGTATTGCCTACTGAAGCGATTGAATCGCCGTATAGACAAACTCGGCTGACCTTAGAATTGACTAATGAAACTAGCGAAGAACCGTAGACATCTACAAGAGAATTAACCGTGCTGTTGTCTATTGAAATTGTGGCGGAATCGCAATAGACAGTATCGGTCTTGGAGTTGTCTACTGATACTAAAGAAGTGTCATAAGCACCGATAAAGCGGATTCTAGTGTCACTTATTGAAACCGATGAAGAACCATAGCCATGAACTATGTCAAATACAGATTGTGTTATTGAAGCATTTGCATAATCATAGCTGATGAGGATATCAATTGTGGAGTTGATCACCGAAATGACCGAAGAATGCATGGGAATCACTTGCGATCCTTGAGCATGTTTGATCTCTGAGTTTGCTATCCTGACTATGGCGTTATCGTATGACCGGATAACTATATTATCAGAAGTATCAAATGTCACAGATGCATTTTCTATGACCAGTTTGTCGAAGTCCCCGACGTTTAGGGTTTCCTTAAGGACGTAGGTGCCATTGGCTATTACGTAGGGGTCCGTGTTCTTTGTCAAGATAGAATAGCGTTGGGCGAGTCCATCTCCACAACTGATCGTGCTAATACTGAATGTCGCGAATACAAGAATTGACAACATTTGCACCGAAAAGGAACGTTTTGATCTCAAGGTTCGTTCAATGAAAAATCTCTCTTTCCTTCTATTAGGCATTGTGACGCGCCCTCATCAGTGGATTTCAGTCGCATTAGTTAAACCAAACCAGATTCGATTTGTAGGAAATAACTTCGAGAGAAAAACGCAGATTTGAGAAAAATGTGGGTTTTACGGTCTTATTGGGGAGGCGGTGGGGGTGGAGTGGGTGCTGTGGGTGGTTGAGTCGTCGGGATTTTGATCGAGAAGAATCCTACGGCGATTAGTATCCAGGCGACGAGCATTAATATCAGGCCTATCAAGATTATTGTCAAGATAGCGCCTACAAGGAGCAACACTGCTCCTGTGCCGAACATTTTCTCTCCAGTCCTTGTGGAAAGGGTGTCAAATGTTTTCTTGAAGAATATGGCATGAAGTAAATAGAATATGAAAGCAACAACCACAGCTAGGATTATGCCTCCGATAAAGGCCCACAGATTTGTGATGTCCCCTGTCATTGGGTCCCACCACATTCCGCCGAAGATTGCGCCAATAAGGATGAAAGCCCCAGCAATGGCACCGATTATGAAGAAGATGAGTCCATAGATCGCGTTTTGGAATATGCTGCTGTCGTTGTAGTATTCTGCTACTCCTTTCAAGGCGATCATGACAAGTATTATTCCCACTAGGCCTAAGACAGGGACAACAAAACCGATAGCTGTCAATAATGCTCCGATGCCACCTAAAGTTTTGTTTGATTCGAGACTCATTTGATAAAACCTCGCAAAACGGGTTTGTTTTTCTTTAAATAAAAAGCTTTTCTTTGGTGTCATGAGATCATGGAAAAGTTCTACTCGTTTGTTTCTGTAAGTAGTTGTACAGTTCTTTTGCGTAGTTGAGTAGGCTATCTGTGCGTTTGGTTAACTCTTCAACTTTTACTTCGAGCTTAACGATTCTTTCACGGAGCTCTGTGATCTCTTTCTTTATGTCTTCTCCAGGCATAGGCACCACGCGCTACTCTTTTATTTTCTAAGCGTATTTATCGTCTTCGCCCATATCCTGCATGTTCCTTCGATGCTTACCATGCACGCGCCTACGGGCTTTTGTGGAGTGCAAGTCTTCATAAATAGTGGGCATTCTGTTGGTCTGATCTTGCCGATTATAATTAGATGGCAGCTACATCCGGGCTGAATATCAACCCCATGCTCAACTTTCACGTTGTGCTTTAGATGAGCGTCATGAGCTACATATTCGTCATGTAGCTTGAGCTTGGACGATGGAATGGTTCCGATTCCACGCCATCCACCATCTGCAATGCCGAAAACTTTTGCCATGACTTCTTGCGCTTTCGTGTTGCCTTCCCAGCGGACGGCTCGTGTATATTCGTTTTCTAAGCGTGGTTTGCCCTCCTGTAACTGTTTTAAAATCATGTAGACTCCAAATAAGACATCTAAGGGTTCAAAGCCCGCCACCACCGTTGGCATATAATAGAGCTTTGGGAGGACCTCGTATGGTTGAAGCCCGATAATCGTGCTGACATGGCCTGGTGCGATTAACCCGTTTAGGCTTAGATCTTTCATTTCAACAAGCAGTTTCATGGCTGGCGGGATCAAACGATGAGAAACTAGGAAGCTGAGGTTTTCGGGTGGTTCATGCATGATTTCAGCAGCGGTGGAAGGTGCTGTTGTTTCAAAACCAATGGCGAAGAAGCCAAATTCTTTATTCGACTCTTTTTCGGCCATCCTAACTGCATCGCTAACGCTATAAACAATGCGAACGTCAGCCCCTTCAGCCTTAGCGTCTAAAAGCGACATTTTCGAGCCTGGGACCCGTAAAACATCACCAAAACAAGCGACAACCACACCTTTCGAGGCTAATTGCACAGCCTCATCGATCTCTGAAGCTGGAACTGTACATACTGGGCATCCTGGTCCAGCAATGACTTCAACGTTTGTCGGTAAAAGGCTCCGGATTCCGAAGTGGGTGATAGTCCATTCATGTGTGCCGCAAACGTGGCATATTTTGACGTTGCGTTGCCTTGGTGCAAGTTTGTGAATTTTTTCTGCTATGCGTTTCGCTAATTGTGGGTCTCTAAACTTCATTTTTTGAGCCATTTTCCGGTCAACTTGTGCTTTTCAGTTTTTTTGAGTTTTGACTTCTGCTTCAAGAATTTCGTTCCATAAGCGTATTGTTTCTAGCGCCTCTTTTTCGTCTAAAACTTGGATGGCGTAGCCAGCGTGGACCAAAACATAATCACCTATTTTGGCATCTACAAGTGTCACACTGACTTCTCTCAAAACACCTTCGCCAAAGTCGACTCTGGCCTTGTCTTCTTTGACGCTTACGACCTTCGCCGGGATTGCTAGGCACATTCTTCTCAATTATTAGCCAGAAATGTACGGTAATAAATCAGTTATGGTTTGAGATTAGAAAAATCCGCCTACAACAGCTTGACCAAAGGATAAGCCTCCGTCGCCGGGCGGGACAGCCTCATGAACAAGGAATCGGAGACCTGCAGCCTCCACAATCTTCCGCATCATCAAAGTTAGTATTTCGTTGCATGCGACTCCACCTGAAAAACCTATGCTTTTAATGTTGTTT
>CAZADP010000039.1:0-8554 GCA_964483905.1 uncultured Candidatus Bathyarchaeia archaeon
TGGGAGCACTTATCTTTGTGAATCCAGCGAAAGCACTGATTGGAGCCATTATAGGCATGTCTATTGAAGTTCTTCCTTTGCCAATCAACGACAATCTAACCATACCGTTAGTAACAGGATTGACTTTGACGGTAATTTCATTGTAGCACGGGCTCGCATGAAGAGTGCTGTTCTACTGAATAGCATTATTAGTATCAAAATCCATCTTTTCAATTGCATTGAGCGGGAGCAGAGTTAAATTTGCGTCCTGTGATGAAGCTGGTGTTTGGAGCCATAATTTGCGGAATACTTCTGTCATTCTCTACTGGCTTCGTTGAAAACCGAACGCAGATTGGCATGCCTGAAAACAAATATCATGGTTACCCCTCGGTTTGGCGAATCGCCTCCTTAGATGGTTCCATAGAATATATGTTGGTTAGTCTTGCCCTAGATGTCGTGATCTGGATAATCGTTTCGTTTGTGACGTTCTTTATTCTTCAAAAAATTGCCCTTCGCAAGCTGCAAAAGGGCCTTAATTACAGGGCATTCCTTTTGCCTCTAATCTTGTTTATTCCACTCGGCCTCGTGATGGATTTTGTCCATGAGTGTGGTCATGTCATTTGGGGAGTTGCTGTTGGCGGGAGGTTTACATACATGAAGGTAACATTTTTTGAGATCTACCCTAGGTTTGCGATGACTTCAGAGTTTGTCTTAGGATCTGTCTACGTTGAAGGGCTTGCAGGGTTTAAGGATGGTCTCTTCCTGCTGGGCGGCCCGCTGACGACGAATATCATTGCGTGGTTGTTGGGAGTGATTCTGTTGAAGGCAAAACTTGGGCACAGGACACAAGTCGCCCTGAAGATTTTAGGTTTTTTTGGCATACTAGACCTTCTTTTCTACGTCGTTTTACCTCAAATTGGTCTTCAACATTGGATCTTTGTAGGCGGATCTAGACCTGAACCTCTTATTGGAGCGAGAGAGATGGACATACCTGATCCAATATTCTACCTGATTGTTATTCTTACAACGTTTGGGTTAAGCTTACTCTACTCTAAACCTCTGAAAGTGAAGATCACGAATATTGTGAGAAAGTTTTTAACTCGCAGCTAGATCAAGAAGTAATACAAAGCGCATCTTTCTACTTTGTTTTGCAAACGCATAGATCAATGATTTTCTGCGTTGAAATCTAAAAACAAATCCCAGGGTAACTTGATGTTTATTTTTCGCAAAAGATTACATGTTCTATTGGGTACTCCAAACCATATCTCTTGAGATCATCTAGGCGCCTTTCAACAAAGGCCGGATCGGTTTTCCATTTCTTGAGTTGCGTTATAGCTGTATCGAAGTCCATTTTAACGTTTGTTTCAAAGTATCTCACGTATATGTTTTTGAAGCGTGTCTTTCGCATAAGCACAGCAACTTCATCAGAAAATGGAGAAAACCAATCAGGTCTTGGTTGCAGAGTATCCAATGAGTAAGCGTTCGCATCTACTACAAGTTTTTGCGCTTCATTTTCTGGAATAGAGTTGAGCTCTCCATGAGCCATCTGTCCATTAGGCCTCAAGATTCTGTAGAACTCTTGAAGCGCCCTTTCAAGACCTCTTCTATCCAAATCACAGAAAAGCTCATTAGAAATTATTAAGTCAATACTTTCATCACCTATGACGTCCATCTTTCTAACGTCGCCCCTAACAGTTGTAATAAAATTTTCAAGTTTCTCTTTCTGTGCTCTCCTCTTTAATATTTCCAGATCACCCTCATAAGGACCAGCGGAAATGTCGAAGGCGATAACTTTGAAACTCTCCTTGATCTTCTGAAGTGTTTTGACAAAAGGTATAGTTAGTTGTCCGCTTCCACACCCAGCCTCAAGAATTGCTGATACTCTTTTGAAATCGAGATTTTGCACCAGAAAAGTAGCCAATCGCTCGTACATCAACCTGAAAGCTTGTTCCAATTTTAATCCACCAAGAAGTACTAAGTGCGTTTTTTTAAAGTTTGGCGTTCGGAAAGATTTAGACTCAGCCGAATAGCATCAATCTAGTTTTATACTGGTTTAGGTAATGCTAGGTGCCCCGCTAGCTTCAAGAGGCGTTAAACTTATAGATGATATCTTTGATAATTTATACCTAGAAAAATGACTCCTCATTCTAGGGTAGAAGACCGCATGAAAAGAAACTGGTTGCTATTCCTTTCATTATTAATCTTGCTTGCCTCTCTGTTTACCCATGCAACCATTGCTTTAGGGCCACTCTTGGTAACGGATACTTTGTACGTTGGACAGATTGGTGCGCTTCCCCGCAGAGCCGATCCTGTCAAGGCTTACGACACTCTAAGTGGTCAGTTAATATTCAATGTTTATGACACTTTGATTTCAATGAATGGTGAACTATATTGGGATTTCATTCCGAACTTGGCTACAAATGTTCCTGAAAGGGAGGAAATTACTAAAACCGTTACTTCAACAGACGTTAACTTGACCAATCCAACAGATTCTACTTGGAGTGACGAGTCAAAATGTATTGGCTGGGTCGACAAAGATGCAACTAATAATCTGAATCCAGGGGACCTTATATACATGGCTGAGCCTAATGGTTCATGCCGCACATGGTATGTACAAACCTTTTACTCTGGCCCATCGCTTAACGTAACATTATGGAGAGGTCTCTACACATTCAAGATTCGCACAGACCCTATCGTATGCTTTGTTAATGAAAAAGGCGACGTTGTAGACACATTTGATGTCTATGATGTTGAATATTCGTTTAAGAGAGGTCTAGTTCAGGACCAGCTTGGGAGTCCGATGTTGATGTACTATGAACCGCTTTTTGGCCAAGTGAACAGTGACTTTTGGGCAACTGGCAACGCACTGGACGCTATGAACTTGGCACATTTAATTGGCAACGTTATTGAAGTTTCTGGGGACGATTTAATTATAAACGTTGGAATCATCTTCCCAGACAGAGCTTTTAAGCAAGTTCTTAGCCAACATTGGGGTTCGATTGTTAGCAAAGAATTCTCACTGAGTATCGGGTGCTGGAACGGAGACTTATTCGAAGACACAGATAGGAATGGCTACCCAGACTGGTTTGAAAACGGCTCAACTGCTGTAACCTGGTGGCGCCACATAAGCCGATCGCCGTACGATATAGAAGGCAGATTCAGATGGGTTGGGACAGGCCCATACCTGGTAACAGTTTACGATAAAGCCAATAACATGGTCAAACTGACTAGAAATGCAAAATATTGGCGCGGTTGGCCAGCTCCAGGGATCAAAAACTACTTGGAAACTGTCGAGATCCATTACATATCAGAATGGACAAGGAGAAAAGAAGACTTTATATCAGGTAACTTAGACATCTGCGCGGTTCCGAGAGCATATGTGAACGAGTTGTTAGACGAACAGGGTGAACCAATAGATCCGAAAATAAAAACAATGAAATTCCTTAATCCAATATTCTCGTTGGATGCGGCATTTTTCAATTTAGGCATAGATCCGACAAGCAGATATGTCGGATCTGGGCGTTTTCCAGATGGTATTCCTCTGAACTTTTTCAACAATACTCATGTGAGGAGAGCCTTCGCGTACGGTTTTAATCACACTCGATGTCTAGATGCGTTATGGTCTAAAGAGGCTATTTGCAGGGACACACCCCTTGTTTACGGTCTTGTGCCGGACTATTATACCAGAGGTCCAGATCCGCCCTACACGTACGATATAGACTATAACGTGGCTAAACAAGAACTTCAAACCGCAATTTTCAATGGCACAAGCGTATGGGATTCCGGTTTCTACTGTCAACTTCCCTACTATGAGGGAAGCGACAAGAATAGAGCTTATTGGGAAATGCTGAGAGACTTCTTCGCAGTTCTAAGCACATATGAAGGAAGGACAGGTCCTCCGTTCCGAGTTGAACCAGTACCATATTTCCAATGGACTTATGATATGACTGACTTTCCGATGTGGTCCGTCAGCTGGATAGCTGACTTCGCAGACGCAGACAACTATATGCGCCCGTTCATGCATAGGTACGGAGACTTCAGCTACTTCCAAAATTACACTGCCGACAACGGTTGGACGACTCTTGGCCCTCGCACCGGACTGGACAAAGATACCTTGATTGACTTTGCGGCCAGAACTTCGGACAATGATCCGAACAGGGCGATCTATTACGCTGACTTAGAAGACATATACATTACGGATTGCCCAAGTTTCCCCATCGCTCAGCCCCTCGGCCGCAGATGGCAAAAGTACTGGGTAAGAGGATGGTACCACAACCCGCTTTATCCATCGGAGTACTACTATCATCTCTGGAAAGAAGACACATGCTGGGCAGACGTTACAGGACCCATACCGGGCATTCCCGACGGAGTCTGCAATATCCGCGACATATACTTCATCGTCCGCTGCTTCGGAGCAAAACCACCAGACCCTTCCATAGTACCGCTACAACATCCAAAGTGGGGGCATGGAACATATGGCGCAGGATGCGCGGATGTCTACTGCGACAGAAAAATAAACATAAAAGACTTATTCTTCGCATGCAAACACTTTGGCCATACAACTCAGCCATAACAGAATTTTCGCGCACTGGAGGGGATTTGGGCTATTAAGAATTGACTATTCATGTGTGCCTAGGATTCGTTTTTTGGATGGCTATCTCTGATTCGGTGTTATATGTTTTGGCCGAAGGTACCTTCAGGATCTTCCAATCATAAATCTTCGTAGCTATTGCTAAGAGGGCGGTTGCAACCGCTAGCCAGAACACCCATGTAAAACTTGTTGAAATGGGGATATTTGCGTCAGCTCCTCCAACGGATAATGATAGGGTCGTGGTTCCGTTTAAAGGGATGTTGACCCCTAGGAAGATAGCAGCCACATACGCCGAAACAGCCAAAATCACCGCGAAAAGCACTAATATTAACAGAGGTTTTTTGTAAGCAAAACCGAGTAGCTTCTTTGAGAAAGGTTTCTGGGTTGAAACGGAGTATATGAACATTGCAACCATGCAAGCTGCCAATGTCAACTTGCCTATAATATTGAGAAACCAAACTATCGGTATTTCTATAGAAGCCCCCGCTAAGTTTGCCTTGTGGTCGAGAGGCGAAATCTCAACTTGACCCAGTCCATCTCCTATTGCAAGTTGCCACCATGGGGCTGCGTACAATATTGAAAGGGCAACAAGGGTTGCCGCAGTTATGGAACATGCCAAACCAGGCCAATTGATTTTCTTAAACTCCATATACATCTCTTCCTATGGCGGTATTTCTATGGGTCCAACGTCAATTTCATCTCCAAGCTTCACTTCAACCCCTTGCACCACGACAAGCACATTCTTCAAAGTTGCATGAAAGTTTGTATCACCTCTATGGAGTGTCTCAACATGTGTCTGACCTTGCATTGGGAAGGTTATTTGAAAACTCACTGTCCTATTTGATCTTCCAGAAATTGTTACAGGGAAGCCTTCTCCATAACCATACCCTAGGAAAACTTCCTCGTGTTGCGAACAGTATGCGGAGAAATTTATTGTATTAATTGTAAAATCTTCGTCAGAATTGTTTGTGACGTTGAAAATAACTCTGAAGGATGATTCCGGGTCAATGATTTCATAACCTACATATTCAACGTTCGGGAAGTAATCTCCAATTTTGTCTATCAGCTCTTCAATATCGGGTATTACCAGTGCAATGAGGTTGTCTTTATACACAATGACTGCTGAAAAAATTGGGCCTACTACAATTATTATTGAAATCGCAGCTAGGATTGTTCCGAGGTTCAAGCGGTTTGCCTCACCATTCCTTATTTTTCCCTTTTCTTTTTTATGACTTTTGGAAAAATCTTCGATAAAAGCATGTGCTAAACATAATAGCAAAACAAAAATGTTCAAATTCCTCCGCATTATTTGACATGGCGAGTGCTCTCAAATGAGTACAGTTGCTATCGTAAAAGGAAGAGACCCCGTCGAATCGACAGTCAAGGCTCTTGAAATGGTAAAGTCTGATGTGGACAGCGTCATCTCTATGAAAAAGCCGATTCTAATTAAGCCCAACTTCATAAATTCCAAGCATCCTTCAACGGGAATCACGACAGACAGCAGAGTCATAGAAGGAATCGTCAAGTTTTTGAAAGAGCGCAAAATGGAAGAAATCATAATTGGCGAGGGAAGCGGGTTCGCGGACACCTTTCATGCTTTCAAGGTTGCAGGTATTGACACAGTTGCTGAACGATGGGGCGTGAAACTTGTTGACCTTAATAAAGACGAATTCATTGAAGTTAGCCCGCCTAATTCGCTGTCACTTAAGAAAACTAAAGTCGCAAAGACAGCTTTGGACAGCACAATAATCAGTGTTCCGAAGCTTAAGCCTCACAGAATAGCCACAGTTACGTTGAGTTTAAAGAACATGATGGGAGCCTTGGCCTCTAAGGGATCTATGCACGCTGGATCACTAAGCAAAAACATTGTTGACTTGGCGTCAATTCTGAAACCTAGTGTATCTGTGGTTGACGGAATAATCGCGGGGGAAGGACATGAAACCAGCGGAAACCCTTTGGAAATGAATTTGGTTATTGCAGGCACAGACCCTGTGGCAGTAGATGCAGTCGGCGCCGCAGTGATGGACCTACAGCCAACCGATGTTAAACACTTAGTTCTGGCCGAGAAAAAAGGACTGGGGACATGCAACCTGGAAAAGATAACTGTGCTGGGAGAACCCATCGAAAAAGTGAAACGAAAGTTTCACAGGTCCTTTTCCTCATCGATCCTTGGTCACTTAGGCTAGCCCACGAAAACAGTTGATGGTTTATGATAGTCAAAGAAGTTTATGCAAAAAATATTTTGTCTAAATCAAAAGTTTTTGATTACACCATTAACCCTTATGTTGGTTGTGAACATGGTTGCACATATTGTTATGCAAGATTCATGAGAAGGTTCACTGGTCACAGAGAAGAATGGGGCCAGTTTGTTGATGTGAAAATTAATGCCACAAGCCTTTTGCAACGTGAGATAAAAAAGAAGATAGCCCGTAGAGTCTGGATGAGTGGAATATGCGATCCTTATCAGCCCCTTGAGAAAAAGTATGAACTAACTAGAAGCTGTCTCGAGATTTTATCAAATCACGCTTGGCCTGTTACAGTTCAAACAAAATCTCCTCTTGTATCACGAGATATAGATTTTCTCAGAAAAACTCACAATGTTGAAGTTGGGCTTACAATCACTACAGCTGACGAGAATATTAGGAGAATTTTTGAACCCAATGCACCTTCGATTGAGGAAAGGATTGAAACGCTGGAGAAACTACATTCGGCAGGGATTAAAACCTTCGTCATGATAGCACCATTGCTTCCAAAGGCTGAAGGTTTAGTGGCGCAAATAATTGGAAAAGTAGATTATGTGCTAGTTGACAAAATGAACTATCACTACGCAGATTGGGTATACAGAAAAAACGAATTGGATTATGCTATGACTAAGAATTTTTTTACCCGAAAGAAAATAGAAATTGCCAATGCATTTGATAAGGAAAATATGCCATGCAGATTGTTATTTTAATGCTTCATACATGCCCGAGCCTAGACTCGCATTAAATAGAAGGGAAATCCATGAAAATAGTCTTCCACAAAGATTATCGAAAGGTCTACTCTTCCGATCCTGCCGCAGCACCTGGTCGAATGGAAGCCATTGTTGAAGAACTAAGAAACCTCGAGTTTATCGAACCAAAGCGAGCAAAGGAAGAAGATGTTTCACTTGCTCACTGGAGAAGCCACATAGAATATGTTAAGGGGATGCGGGTGGTTTATGAAGTTGCTCTGTTGGCTGTTGGAGGCGCCATTAAAGCCTCTGAGATTGCTCTCACAGGCGAGCCGGCTTTTGGTCTTATAAGACCCCCTGGCCATCATGCGAGCCAAGATAGCAGTTGGGGATTTTGCTATTTCAATAACATAGCTATTGCTGTAGAGAGGCTGAGAAGCAAGAGCTTGGTCACAAGGGCGGCTATTTTGGATGTAGATCTCCACTATGGCGATGGTACAGCAAACATCTTCGCTAATGTTCCAGATGTTCCATATCATCATGTTGCTGGAGGAAGCAGAGAAAGCTTCTTCAGGGATTTAACTGCATTTCTGAATTCAATCTCCGAATGCGATGTCATAGCTGTTTCAGCTGGCTTCGATCGCCATCAAGAAGACTGGGGAGGCCTTCTAAAAACAAGAGATTACGAGCAAACAGGAGAAATGATCAAGGATTTCGCTGAAAGATTCTGCAATGGAAAAAGATTCGCTGTTCTAGAAGGAGGCTACAACCATAAAGTGTTGGGCAAAAACGTCAGAGCTTTCATTGAAGGATTTTCATAGGACGCGATAATGTCAAGAAGTCATAAAAAAGTAGCGGGTCCGTGAATCCTTCACTTCAATATGCGTGTTAAAGAAGAAGTTTAGGCGGCCGGCAACGATTTGAGCATCCGCATGTTCAGCCAACATAAAGAAGATATGATTTTTGCAAAGTTTAAAACTGAAAGTTGTAATCTGTATTAACGGAGGTGAGAGAGCTGATCAAGAGAATAAATCATATAACGTTCGCAGTTT
>CAZADP010000040.1:0-8509 GCA_964483905.1 uncultured Candidatus Bathyarchaeia archaeon
ACTTTCAGTGGAAGGCGACATTGTCGTTGCGGAGAGAACGCTTGAAGATGCAATCGAAACTGTGAGAACGAAGATGCCAGTTTTGGTATCGGTTACTCGTGAGATAAATCAGCCTAGAATTCCTTCGCTTATGATGATAATGAGGGCTTCGAAAAAGGAGATAGTCACTTGGACAGTTGCAGATTTAGGCATTCAGAGAGATAAACTTAGTTCAAAAATTGACATAATCGAAGTTCTAGCGCCTAAAACAGAGCGTAAGAAGATCAAGATTACAGGTGAGAATGCGCAGGAAATTGCCGACAAGTTAGCTAAGGCACTGATTCAAGAAGGGGTTGTCGGGAGAAGATGAAAAAAGTATGAATGAAAATAAGGGCGTTCTAGTTTTCTCAGAAAAGCATGATTTAACGCTGGAGATGCTTGGAAAAGGTAGGGAAATTGCGGACAGACTGCAAACGGATTTGACGGCTGTTGTGATCGGGTTCAATGTACAGGAAAAGGCGAATGAGTTGATAAAATATGGAGCAGACAAAGTTTTTCTTGCTGATGATCAAATGTTGAAGCATTTTCAAGTTGAGCCATACCTAAGTGTTTTACATAATTTAGCGGAAAATTATAAGCCAGAAATTATGCTGATTGGCTCAACAAGAAATGGGAAACTTCTTGCAGCAAGGCTTGCAACTCGCCTTGAGGCTGGATGTGCCCCTGACTGCGCCAGATTGAGTATTGATGAGCAGGGAAGACTCGTAGGCGAGAGAATAACCTATGGTGGAAACGCCGCTACAAAAATAACTTTCAGGACTAAACCGCAGATAGTAACGATACCTGCAAGGGCATTTGGAAAACCTGAACCTAGAGACCGTAGTGGACAGCTAATAAAATTGGATATTAAAATTGAAGAGCCAAGAACCGAAATAGTTGACACAAAACCCCTTGAGACTTCAGGTGTAAGGATTGAGGACGCGGATGTAATAATTAGTTGTGGGAGAGGTTTGGAAAAAAAGGAAGACAGGGTTTTGCTGGATGAGTTGGCGCAGATTTTAGAGGGAAAAGTGGGTAACACGCGACCTTTGGCCGAGGATAGGAAATGGTTTACGGAATGGGTTGGGTTGTCTGGACATAAGGTTAAGCCAAAACTTTACATTGCTTGCGGGATTTCGGGAGTGATTCAGCATGTGGCTGGAATCCGGGACGCGAAGGTGATAGTCGCCATTAACAAAGATGAACAGGCACCGATTTTTGAAGTTGCGGACTATGGAGTGGTTGGCAATCTATACGAGATACTGCCAGCACTGAAAGACGCACTAAAGAAGCAATTAGAGTAGACTCTGAAGCTGTCTACGCGCGCATTTGACTTTTGATTGGTCAGTATGTTGAAAATCTTATTTTCAGTCTTTTTCTATTGAGGGTGGGGATGAAGCCTTGGCCGAGGCTTCGGATGAGGTTTACTGAGCATCCTGTTAAGAAGTTTAAGGTTTTGAAGCGTTATGGTTTTGGGGTTAGTCGACGTCAAGTTGTTGATGTAGTTCTTGATCCGCAGATTTGGGTAAAGAACAATGAGCAGTTTTTTGCTGTTAAACTTATTGATTCAAGGCATGCTCTGAGGGTTGTTTATGAGAAGCGGAAAGGCTTTCTAGTTGTTATTACTTTCTATCCTGTGAGGCGGGAACGTTATAGCTTATAGGATTAGGTATGATGGGGACGCTGATGTTTTAACTGTCATACTGAAAGAGAAGGGTAAGCTTTCGCAAGCGGAGGAAGTAGGTGACATTATAGTTCATTTCGATGAGGATGGAAAGCCGCTTTTTATGGAAATTCTTAAGGCTAGTAAGATAGTGCCGTTAATGGTTGAAGGTTTGGCTAAAAAGGAAGTTATAGTAACATAGTTGTTTGGAAACTAGGATCACGCGCGCCGAGCCGAATAAACTCAACGTCAACTTTATCTATTCTCTGTCTGTGATCAAGGTCAAAGAACTTTTCCAACCAAGAGATTGCGATATATCACGATTTTTTTGACAATCTATTTTCTCTTTCTCTTGGTCTTCTAGAAAAATGGCTTCGTCTGTTCATTTTGCGACTAAACGATACTCAGAATAGCCGTTATAAAATACCCGCTGACGGGTACTCCTTTTATATAATTCTAATGGAAGATGGAGTAAATTGAAAAGGATGGTTGTTTATTTGTATGGTATGTATTCTTTTCCTAGTAGTTCTCTTGCTATGACTATTCTTTGAATGTTAGTGGCTCCTTCAGCTCCAACACAGTAACTCATTATGCCTCGCAATCCCATCTCTAACGGGCATTCTCTTGTATAGCCATACGCGCCCAGCCAAATCATCACACGCTTATAAACATCGAACGCAAAGTGCGGTGCAATAAGCTTGCATGCTGCAATCATCCGGCTGACTTCTAGCGGGGTAAACTTGCCTTCCTTGTACTTCATGTCATTCATCCAAGCAGTGCGATAAACAAGCGAACGTAGAGCCTGAAGATGCGCCCAATCATCAGCTAGTTCAAATTGTATGCCTTCAAACTTGCCGATTGGTCTTCCAAAGGCTTTTCGTTCCTTGATGTAATCCATTCCAATCTCAAGCGCTCGCTGAGCTGCCCCAACACAGACAGCAGCAATTAAAATGCGCGCGTTGTCAAAGCCTTCCATGGTCAAGTAGAAACCTTTGTCCACCTCGCCGATGCGATGGGAGTCAGGTATTTTGACATCTTTCATCATGAAACCGCCAGTCGAAATTGCCATTCTTCCCATATCATCGAACCGCTTGTTGATTTCAACTCCTGGGACATCCATGGGTACGTAGAAACCTGTCATTCCACGATGTGAAGCTTCGGGTGGCGCAGCCGAGGTTCGAGCCAAAACGAAGTAGCCGCCGCCCCATTTTTTGGCTTCTTCAGTACCGCTAATGTACATTTTCTCGCCATTAAGAATCCATTCGTTCCCTGCTTTTCGCGCCGTAGACTTGAAAGCTGCAACGTCTGAACCGCCGCCCGACTCTGTAGAAGCTATGCCTATGAAAGCATCACCTTTGAAGGCTTTGCGAATGACGGCTTCACGCACTTCTTCACTGCAATACCTGTCAACAACGAAACCCCAAGATGATTCAACAAGCCAAAGCACCGGCAAAGCAATGCTTACATCAGCATAGCCAAGTTCTTCCCCGGCAATGCACGCTGTAACCCAGTCAGCGCCAGTTCCACCATGCTCCTGTGGAGCCGTCATAACAAGCAGTCCCATGTCACCCATTCCCTTCAAGATCTCTTGGGGAATCTCGCCTTTACTATCCATCTCTCTAATTTTCTCGAGAGGTAGGTTCTTTTGACACCATTCTCGCAAGGCATTGCGGAAAAGCTCTTGCTCTTCCGTGAAAGCGAAGTCTACCATGATTTTTCACCTTGAAGGCTAACTACTAAATTTAGCGAATATAAAAGTTGTTCGCTTGCTAAGGTGAAACTTTCGTCAGTAGCTGATCTGCTGGGCTTTGGTTAAGATGCAAGCCAAGTTTTTCTGGTTCGATGTTTAGGGATAGGCCGAGTAGTTGAGTGTAATACACTACTGGAAGGTTAGTTTTTGCCCCAACGGTGTTTTCAGCGTCTTTCTGCTTGGAGTCAAACATTAAACCACAATCTGGGCAGGAGACAACTAAACCGTCAACTCCGTAATTTTTAACAGCATTGATCTTGGTGCCAGCTAGCGAAAGGGCAGAATCAGGATGACTGTGCATTAAGGCTGCACCACAACAATCCAGTTTCTCGGCATAATCGACACTTTCCCCGCCAAGCGCGACTATTAACTCATCGAGTTTTTTGGGATTCTCCGCATCATCAACCCTTCCTAAATCGCTATAACGGATGATTTGGCAACCAACATGCGTAGCTAGTTTCAACCCTCTAAGTGGCTTTTGCACTACCTTTCTGATATGATCTAAACCAACAAAGTCATGTAGAAAGTCGATTAAATGCCAAATTTTAATGTTCGGGTTATACTCTAACCCTTCTTCCTTCAGCAAACTGGTAGTCTTCTGGGCAAAACTTTTATCGGATTTCATGACATTTTTTGCTTCCGAGATCGCGAAATGGCAACGGTTACATGGAATGAGCAAATTGTCTAAATCAATCTTCCTTGCTAATGACAAAACCCTTGTTCCCAAGTAATTGGCTGCCGAGTCGTTTATGCTTTTGACAGGGTCGCCACAACAGTTGGTCTCGGGCAGATCGACGAGTTCAATCTTGAGCTTAGGAAAAACTTGTCTGACTGACATTTCGTAAGCGTATTGGCTCGTCAATATTCGGCAACCCCAAAAAACGGCAATCTTCAATGTTATCTTTCCTCCAAGATTCTCATAAACGCAGGTTGAAAACTTTCTTTGGGGGATGCTATTTTTGGCAACTTTAGCCTTTGACGATCAATAGTTTCCAGCTTTCTGGTTACAACTTTCTGAACAGCTTCTGCCAATCCAGTTTCAAGAATCTGCGAAACAGCTTTCAAATATCCTTCAGGCACTTTTACTTCTCTTTCAACAGCAAGATTTCGCAGAGCCATTATTACATGATAAGGGGATGCCTTCTGCGGACATCTTTGCACGCATTTCAAGCATGTTACACAAGTCCAAACTATATCAGAAGCTGCCAGTTCATCTACAAAGCCCAAGTTAACAAGCTTAACTATTTCGTGAGGCTTTAGCTCAAGAAGCTTTAATGCAGTGCATCCGCTCGTGCATTTTATACATTGAAAGCAGTTAACAAGCTCCCTGTTACTGAGCCTCGCCAAAATCTTTTCACGTGATTTCAGGTCGGGCCTGGCCATCGACATCAAATCGATTAGGCTCAATCAACTACCTCCCTTTGCTCCAGATTCAACACAAGCAGCATGGACTTGAGCAATAATCTGCTCGTCAGTATAATGCCGCATTTTAATAGCGTTGGTTGGGCAAACTGAAACACATAAGCCGCATCCCTGACAAGAGGCTTCGATAACTTCAGCTCTAAGCTTTTCTTCAACATCTACAGTTTTGGTTTCCATCTCTATCGCGATAAATGGGCAAACAGACTCGCAAATTCTGCAACCACTGCACAAGTCTTCGTTAATGACAGCTTTCAAGGGCTCAAGTTCAATTTCCCCACTCGCCAACAGATCTATGACCTTTGCCGCTGCTCCGCTTGCCTGCGCGACGGCATCGGGAATATCCTTAGGTCCTTGACACGCCCCAGCAAGAAAGATTCCACCCATAACGCTTTCAAGAGGTCGCAACTTCGGATGTGCCTCCAAGAGAAAACCGTCACTACTTCTTGAAACATGGAACAACGCGCTCACTTTCCCAAGGTCGCGATTTGGAACGAGTCCATTAGTAAGCACTACTAGGTCTGGATGCAATTCCAAGAGTTTATTTGTTCCTCTATCGTAAACGTCAAAATGAAGAGCGGCCTTAATGTCACTGCGGATATCTGAAGGCAATCCCGCAACAAAGTTTACGTCCAGATCCCTTGCGCGCCTATAAAATTCATCGTAACCCTTGCCGAAAGCTCGCATGTCGTTAAAGCATACATAGATATTCACCTCTTTGCCGAGTTTTTCACGAGTTAGAATTGCTTGCTTTAAGGTTGCCATGCACCCTATACGACAACAGTATTCGTGGAAGCGCTTGTCTCGGGACCCGACACATTGAACAAAAACTACAGTTTGGGGAGATTTGCCATTGCTTGGGCACAGAATTTTTCCCCCAGTAGGTCCGGAAGCATTTACAACCCTTTCAAATTCTATGCCTGATATGACATCCTTATAGCGTCCATAACCAAACTCTGGCATTTTTGAAGCATCAAAAACTTCTGAACCTACAGCTAGGACTATGCCACCCACTTTAATCTGAATATTTTCAGGTTGTTGATCGAAGTTTATGGCTTTAGCTGTGCATGCCTCCACGCATTTTCCGCAAACATTCTTGTTAAACCTCAGCCTAAGGCAATGTTTTGGGTTGATCATGGCCTTTTTCGGTACTGCATATGGCGAATAGATGGATATCGCACGCGTTTCACTTAACCCCTGGTTAAATTCATCTGTGACTTTAACCGGGCAGATTTCTGTGCAGAGTTCGCAGCCCACACACTTTTCCTCGTCCACATACCTAGGCTTCTTTATTATCGAAACTTCATAATTTCCAATAGAACCCTGGACTTGTGTAACCTCAGAATTTGTCAACAATTTTATGTTTTCATGCCTGGCGACATCAACCATTTTCGGCGTTAATATACACGCACTACAATCAAGGGTCGGAAAAGTCTTGTCTAACTGTGCCATGCGACCGCCAATGCTTGGTGCTTTCTCTACAAGGTAAACTTTGAATCCAGCGTCAGCTAGATCAAGCGAAGCTTGTATGCCTGCAATTCCGCCGCCAACCACTAAAACGTTTTTCTCCGCATGCACTCTGACTCTCTCCAAGGGTTCCAAAAGCTTTCCACGAGCCACACCCATTCTCACAAGGTCTTTAGCCTTTTCCGTGGCTTTTTCTGGTTCATCGCTGTGAGCCCAAGAAACGTGTTCCCTCAGATTAACCATCTCAAGCAAGTAAGGGTTTAAGCCAGCCCCAGCAACAGCCCTGCGGAAAGTTTCCTCATGCATCCGAGGCGAGCATGTTGCAATAACTATTCTATCAAGATCATGCGATTCAATATCTTCTTGGATCATATGCTGCCCTGGCTCAGAACACATGTAAGAGTAATGCCTAGCTATTACAACATCTGGCAAGCATCCAGCATATTCAGTGACCTTCTCTACATCAACAACGCCTGCTATGTTCAAGCCGCAATGACAAACATAAACACCTATTCTAGGCATTCGAAAGCCTCGCTTGGAAGACTTCATCGAATAACCGCTCTTATTATCCCTAACGGTTTAAGAACACCAAACAGTAAGGCTAAGGAGTGCACCTGCAGTCCTAATACACTGAAACTTTGGCAATTCCATTTACTTTTAGAAACTCTGGAATTAATTCGCCCGGGATTTTTCTCTCAACAATTAACGTGAGCTTTGGCTCCGGTGATAGCTCTGGGTCGTCTACAATCGCTTGTCTTATACTCAACCCACTTTTTGAAAGAATCATAGCGGAATTCGCTAGTATGCCCGGTATTCTAGCATCAACAGGTGTTATTTCAACAACCCCTAAGTTCAAGTGCTTTGCAATTTCTTTTAACGAGTGCCCCGCAGATCTTATGCCTTCAAATATCAGTCGAAGTTCGCGGTTGACGTTGATGACATTTAATGTCTCGTTTACTGTTCGTCTGTCTACTCCGGCAACGCGGGCTACTCGCACCGGTGGAACTTCGATTTCGTTTAGGTAGATTTTTTTGTTTCTTACGCTCAGTCCGTTTTCCACAAGGACGCGGGCTACTCTAAGTCGTTCTGGATATCCTTCTAGATATTTTTTGATGTTGCTCCACATATTACGGGTCCCTTAATGTACATTTTTGTGCAATAAAGTATAAATATGTTCTTGTCTTTATAATGTCATTTAATAGTCTTTAAGGTACAAAAAAGTACATAGGAAGTCAAAAGGATGCCCAAAAAAATAATGTTAAGCGAGGAAGAAATACCCAAACAATGGTACTGCATCTTGCCTGACCTGCCGAAACCGTTGCCTCCAATGATACATCCGGAGACAAAAGAACCCGTAAGACTGCCCCCTATCCTGTTTCCAAGCGAGTGCCTGAAACAAGAGTACAGTGAAGAACGCTGGATAGACATACCTGAGGAAGTGCGAGACGTGTACCGACTGTGGAGACCAACACCGCTTTACAGAGCAACCAATCTCGAGAAGGCGTTGAAGACCCCTGCAAAAATCTACTACAAATACGAGGGCGTGAGTCCTCCGGGAAGTCACAAACCAAACACTGCTATTGCTCAAGCCTACTATGCTAAGAAAGATGGAATAAAAAGGCTAACAACTGAAACAGGTGCAGGCCAATGGGGTTCCGCCCTAGTGTTCGGTTGTATGTTGTTTGGGCTGAAATCAACAGTTTATATGGTGAAGACGAGTTATAATCAAAAACCTTACAGAAGAATTATGATGGAAACTTGGGGAGGCGAAGTCTACCCAAGCCCGAGCAACAGAACAAATTGTGGCAAGAAGTTCTTGGAAGAAGACCCTGACAATCCAGGAAGCCTCGGGATAGCCATAAGCGAAGCTGTGGAGGATGCTCTCACCCATCAGGATGAGGCGAGATATACTATTGGAAGCGTTCTTAACCATGTTCTTCTCCACCAAACCGTTGTTGGCTTAGAAACTCAGAAGCAACTGGAACTGGTGGATGACTACCCAGACACAATCGTAGGATGCATAGGTGGAGGAAGCAGCTACTCAGGCTTGTACTGGCCCTTCTACTACGATACGGTTTCTGGCAAGGCTCCTAATGACCCTGAGTTTATAGCTGTGGAACCTACAGCATGTCCATCCATAACGAAGGGATACTACACCTATGACCACGGAGACACTGCCCGAATAATTCCTT
>CAZADP010000041.1:0-8504 GCA_964483905.1 uncultured Candidatus Bathyarchaeia archaeon
TGGCTAAAGTATATGGAGGCGAGGCAGCTGTCAAGGTGACATACGATGCAATGCAAATCCATGGCGGTTTAGGGCTCTCAGACGAATCACCATTAGAAAGATACTATAGAGACGCAAGGATGATGACAATTCCAGACGGCACCAGTGAGATGATGAAGTTAATAACTGGTTATACGATTTTGGGCAAAGGATTTTCTGCATACACATAACCGATTTTCCTTTCGTCTCCTTCTTTTTCCAGCATTGTTTAGAAGCGTGCGCTACAATATTGTCGGTTCATAGTTACTTGGCAAGAGTTATTCGATCCTATCGTCATAAATGAGTCTGTTTTTTTGCTTCGTCAGCGCCTATTTGCCACTTTTTCACTGTAAAATCCAAAAATATAGTTTGGTCGAAATAGTCAGATCATCTGCTGGTTGGAAACAATCTTAGTTAACAATAAATACGTTGGCGGACCAAAGTTGAAATGGTGTCTCGGTTGTTGAATGAAATAAAGTTCGTAATTTTGGGAATGACCCTACTGCTAGTCTCCTGCAATATAGTAAAAGCATCAAATTCTAGTATCGTCTCATTCACCTATGGATATATTTGGGGTTCACTTGAATTTCCGGAAGAGGCTCATCCGACTGAAACCATTTTATGTAATCTCACTGTTGGTGCATATATTGAAGTAAACATCTACAACTTCACGCTTGAGATTTCCGGCCTAATAGGACAAGGATGGCAGTCACTTCGCACCGAGCAGATAATATCGCACCACATGGCGCAAGGTGAAAACCTTACATTTCGGGTCATGATCGTTTTGCCACCAAACACGAATGCGAGGCTCCGCTGCATCATTGAAGCTTCCACAGACAAGGGCTTTGGCAAGACAGCTTTCTATGCAACACAAGTCAGCGCGGTTACCTACACTGAGCTTTCAATTTTGTATGATGAGCTTCTAACTAATTACAGCCGGCTACATGCAGATCATGATCAGCTCTTAGCAAACTATACGAACCTAAACCTAACCTACCAATCCCTCTCAAGTCAATACAACGCAACCCAAGCCGCGTACAACTCACTCAACTCTAGTTATGAATCTCTAAATGCAACCTACAACTCCGTGAAATCCGATCATGATTCGCTGCAAGAATATTACAACTATATTAAGGAAAAATATGATTCTTCAACCGCAGAACTAAGCATCGTCAGAAATCTAATGTTCGGCTTTGGCATCGCAACCGCAATTCTAGCAGCCACAACCATATACTTCAAAAAGAAAGCGCCATACATAGTTCTTCGCAAAGAAACCGTTGCCAAACCCGACAATTAGTGGTAACAGCACCCTAGAAAGAGCGCCGTGCCAAAGTAAGACATCATCAGGAGAAACGTAGATATACAAGGAACTTCTCAAAACTTTATCAATATCGCTCCACTCATCAGCTAATTTCGAGGCTTCCGTAAAAAACTGTTCAAACCAGCGCCCGCTTCCTATTTTTGTCCTCCAGCTTTTTCCTAGCAGTTTATTCGAAAATAATGCTTATGGGATCTTTTTAGTCCTTTGCCACTTCAGTTGGCCACCCACTTTTTCCACTAAACCTCTTTCATAGAGAGCTGTAAGGCTCCGGTGAACTGAACTGTATTCTGGCGTCTGGTAACGTATATCCCTCGCCCATAGAATCTCAGCTATGTCTTTCGCTGTCAACTCTTCATATTTCTCTAGGATTTCTAGGATCTTGCGTTGGTTTTTGCTGATGTGTGGGCGCTTGACGTTTTTGGCCATGCTTTTCACCATCCAAAAGGTTAGAGCTTGTTGTGCTCCTATAATATGAGCTATATGGCGTTCCTTATTAGCTCACTTGTACACTGAAATTCAACCCCAAACCCAAGCGCGCGCTAAACCAATAAGAAATATGCTCTACGTGAAAGACCTCTAGAACCTGGGGACAGATTAATGGAGCAAATTCAAAAAGATTTTCCAGGTTCGTAGGTTTGGGGAAAGGAAAACTTTATCAAATAGTCTTTCTTTTTGCGTCTGAAACCTTAAACTCATTCTACTTTATGCCACTGTTGTACAGTCACTTAGAAAATTGATTTAACTTCGGAGTATGTATAGGTAGATAGGTGGTGACGCAGATGATGAAGGAACCAATAGTAACGATTGATAAGCCTCACTTTGTTGTTAAACTTTACAAAGATGTACTTGAGGTAGACTTAAAGGAAGGAGCTAAAAAAGAGCTTGAAGATGTAGTCGAGGCTCATCCAATCCTTAGAGAAAGTTTAGGTATCCTGTTCCAAACAGTCATCCCCTTAGACATTGCATTGAGCCGGATAGAATCCACGGAAGTAGATAAGGATGGACGATTGAAAATAGCGATTCCGCTACGAAGAGACATCATTATTCCACTAGACCATAATGAATCCAAAGAACTCGTCGAGAAGCTGAACGAACTAGTACCATTAGCGAAAGCAAAAGCGCGCGCACGCGCCAGCAGAAGAAGTATGTTAATTAAAATGGACAGACTTAAACGGCAACAACTTAACAATAAACGAGCCTGAAAAAGGCAGCAACCAAGACAGTTCAAAATAAGCGACAAACTTGTTTCAATGCTTAACAGTCTTTAATCATCACAATCTTAGATATCTCCAATACCATGAAAAGTGAATATGAAAGAGTGAAGAGGAATTTGGAAGAAGATAAGCAATTCCAAGGGTTGTTCGTCAAATAGCGATTGAAACCTAGACGACGATTCTAGGACTCCAAGTTTGCTTTTCGTTTCTCACGTATTGAGCTAGGAGAAAAGCTCTTAATTGATCAGAGTAGAGCGTGCGCTGATTTGAGGTTCTTGGCAAATGTTTGGGTTTTGGTTGTTGAAGAAGAAGTAAAGTTTTATCCCAAACCGAGGAAAATAACACGCTGAGAGTGTTGTCACTTAAACCGTTTATTTCATAATGAAGAAATAAGATGAATTGGGAAAATGGATTCGCGCGCGCAAAGAGACATCTGGACGCTGAAGTGGAAACCTGTGATCTCAGCAAGTTGACGGTTCATCATGAAGAGACAGTCTACCGATGTGTGAGAAAGAGCGTGATTGATGTGTCCTCGGCCTCCCGTGTCAATAACCTCAGCGTATGTGCTATTAGTTAAGAAATTAGTACATATGCTAGGTTGGCATGCCCCCTCCCACCCATTTAGCGCGGGAATAGTCGTCAATGGTTTGCGAGAAGCAAGAGTGTGTAACATGTCGAAGCGTACAATGTCATAATGGATGTAAATGGAACACCACATGAATTGTACATAATAGAAGAGCAATTATGATTGTAAGGACACAAAATAATGAATAGCATTGCCTCATCATAGGAGCAAGCAAAAGGACAAATATGAAAACAAGACATAAGAAAAAAAGATTGAAATGAGTCGCAACTCAGGCGAAAATAAAGCGACGAAACTAGCGAAGAGCGTGAATGAACTTTTCGAAAAACATGGCAGAAAAGCCTTTGAAATGGCCAAAAAAGTTACTTTAACCCAGGCAATAAAGTACAAACCCGTCCTTGGGGCAATACGTTATTTTATCGAGGAAAGTTGGTACGGTGTTCAGCACTCCTCCTTGATTTCTTTAACATGTGAAGCAGTGGGAGGAAAAGGAGAAGATGCAATTCAAATAGGCGCGGCTATGGTGCTGCTTGGTGGGGCAGTCGACATTCACGACGACATAATAGACAAGTCCAAAACGAAAGGTTCGAAACTCACCGTTCTTGGAAAATTTGGCGAAGACCTCGCTCTCCTCACAGGAGACGCTCTTCTTTTCAAAGGCCTGACACTCTTACACGAAGGTAGTAAAAAACTATCTGCAAAGAAAAGAAGAATGATCATAGATTTGACCGAACAAGCATTTTTTGAACTTGGCAGTGCAGAGGCCAAGGAGATTGAATACAGAGGAAAGCTGGACCTGTCTCCAAAGGAATATTTCGAAATTATTGAAATGAAGGCATCTATAGTAGAAGCACAAGCAAAAATAGGCGCGGTAATTGGCGGCGGAACCCAAACAGAAATAGACGCGTTAGGACAATACGGCAGAACGTTGGGAATATTGACAACGATAAGAGATGACTTTATTGACATGTTCGAGCCAGATGAGCTCATGAACAGATTCAGAAACGAATGCCTTCCCGTTCCGCTCCTATTTGCACTCCAGAACAAAAAAATAAAGGATGAAATCATCCCCATACTACAGAAGCAAGAAATAACAGAAGAGCAAGCCTATGCACTGGCAGAACTTGTATATAAAGCAAGAAAGGTCCAAAATCTAAGGAAAAAGCTAGATCTGTTAATGAAAGAGACATTAGAAGCGTTGAGCTTCATAAAAGTACATGAGAAATTGGAATTAATACTGCATGCGGCAATGGAAGACTTGTAGAAGATTTATCTGCCTATCCACCAAGTTATCCTTATTGGTTTGGGCCTACTCTTTTTCAAACTGTTTCCCTCCTCGATAACTGTATATATGTTCAACATATCAGCTTAAAAGCTTTGTGATAATATGGATTCAAAATACGGTTTTGAAGAACTAAATGCTTATGTAATAGTCGAAATGTGAAAAATGTTTGAGCGAGCTTAAAATGCTCAAAGATACATTTTCAAATGAGAAAAGATTCTCCATGCGTAGTATTGTGGCTAGTTTCATTTTAGTAACTAACGCGTTTGTCTGGTATTTTTATGCTTTCTACGTCTTGACAGAAATCATGCGTACTGTTGAGCTGACTTCCATAGAAGCTTCAACGATTTGGATTCTCAATTTTATTGGAGCTGCAGTCTTTGCTTTAAGTGGAGCAGCGATAACAAGCAAAATTGGTAGACGAGTTATGTTTCTACTTGTATGGATGTTACTTGGAGTTGTTTTTTCATTTTTTCCAATGTTATTAGATGTGTCAATGACACTTGATCTTTTTGTTGTGTCTTTTCTCTTCGGTGCATCGTTTGGTTTGGGAATGCCGACTGCAATGGCATACTTTGCTGATTCCACTCTTACTGAAAATCGGGCACGACTTGGCGGAATTATCTTCCTTGGTATTGGTTTAGGAACGTTCTTATTAGGGATAATTAATGTTGCAGAAATTGCAACAAAAATCATGGTTCTCGCTATTTTGAGAGTAGTTGGTTTTCTAATCTTTTTTCTTATTAGACCCGCGGAGAGCCAGCCAAGAGAAAACAAGAGTCTGTCGTACACTCTTATACTCAGTCAACGGTCGTTTCTTCTATATCTTATTCCGTGGGTCATGTTTTGCCTAGTAAACCAGACAAGTGCGCCAATATTAATGAGTTTCTTTGGAGAAGATTTCGTTAATATTTTTGCAATTATTGAAGGCATATTGGCTGGAACCTTTGCAGTTATTAGTGGCTTCTTTTGTGACAGAATAGGGCGCAAACGTTTGAGTATACTTGGATTTGCCATGTTGGGTATCGGGTACGCCACCTTAGGGATTTTTCCTCCAAGCTTACCCAGTTGGTACTTTTACACCCTAGCAGATGGTATTGCATGGGGGATCTTCTACACAGTCTTTTTCGCGACTATATGGAGCGATCTTGCATACGGTGCACCGAGTGACAAATACTACGCACTCGGAGGATTGCCCTATCTTCTTTCAAACTTCCTACGCTTTGTATTAGGCCAGTACATTGCTGAAACAATCTCAATGTATACAATTTTCTCTTTGGCTAGCTTTTTCTTGTTTTTGGCCGTTATTCCTTTGATCTATGCTCCTGAGACTTTACCTGAAAAGAAGATTAAAGAGAGAGAACTTAAGGAGTACATTGAAAAGGCTAAGAAGGCTAAGAAAAAACATACATAGAGGGCTGAAGGAGAAAGTTCACGTTCTTTAATGTTATATGGATAGGCGAACACAGTTCGCAATGTAGGTACGAATTTGATGATGCATTGGAGAGTGTAGATGGATGAATAAACCTACTGATTATGTTTTGGTCAGGGATTTCAGGAAGTCTGATCTAAATGACGTATTGGATGCGATTCGGCTGTCGTTTACTGAAGAATTTAAAGTAACTGGTTTTGACCCGGATCGCGCGAGGAAAATGGCTAATCAAATGTTTGGTATTGTTGGCAGAATTTTCTTGGGGTTCTCCAAGCTACTTGGGAAAGAGCCTGTAAAATTCCTAGTAGCAGAAGTCAACAGAAGAGTTATCGGGACAACCATGGTCACTATGCAAGGAAAGGTAGGCTACATATCAACCGTCATGGTTCATCCAGCCTACAGAAGGAAAGGTGTAGCCAAAAAGCTTACGTCATATACACTGGGCTACATTGAGAAAAGGGAAATGAAGAGAGCAGTTTTGCATGTAGTATCAACAAATGAGCCAGCCAAAAGTCTGTATTCGAAATTAGGCTTCAAAAACTTCGAGAAAATTGAATATTTGCTTGGCAAAATAGATTCTTTAAAGCATGTGAAGGTTGAAGGAGTTAAGACCAGAAGCTTCAAGAGAGAAGATATAGATACAGTATACGACCTGATAAGGTCTTCAGAAGACCCAAAGCACCTAGAAATCTTCGACTTTGATAAAAACAAACTGAAAACTCCTTTTTTCGAACAAATCTTTCGTTTTTTTCACTGTAAACAGAATAGTTGCTGTGCAAAATGATCATGTAGTTGGATACGTCGAGGCGACCTGCACATCCGCCAATGAAGCTGTGCGGATTAGGAATCTACAGGTTTATCCTGAGACGAGGTCGAAAGGAATAGAAGAAGTTTTATTGTATTCAGCAATTGAACGGATAAAGAGAGCGCGAACCAAGGAAGTCTTGGTAACGGTCTCTTCGAAAAGGCCAGAATTAATCGCGATAATGCTACAATTGGGATTTGAGAAACGTTTAGAGATGGATGGGATGGTTCTAGAACTTGTTTAGGCAACTTTGAACAGCAAAACGACCTATTTCATCTTCAATACTTTCGCTTCTCTTCGACATAGCTCTTGATGGATAGTTCTGGGACATAACTTGAAAATTGGATGAGTGAAAATACGTTTAAAAATGAGGTGTTTCTCTTTCTGTTGGGAAAGTCCATGTTCTTTCACGTGATATTAACAACCGATTGTAATCTTCAATGTAGGTATTGCTTTGCCGAGTCACTAGAGGACATGTACACTGATTTTTCAAGTTTCGATGTTGATTACTCTTTGCCCAGGAAAATAAGTTATGATGCTGGTCTGTTGGATAGGTTTTGCAGACGCGACAACGAGTGTGTGCTGACTTTTTATGGTGGAGAACCTCTGCTCTGTCTAAGCCAGATTAAGCGAATCATGGATTATGTGAAGGCCAAACATTTCATGATCCAGACGAATGCACTTCTATTGCATTGTTTAGAATCAGAATACGTCAATCGGTTCCACACAATTCTCGTTTCCATAGACGGTGACGAAGCTTTGACTGATTTCTACAGGGGAAACGGCACTTTTCGAAAGGTGGTTGACAATTTGAAGTTGATCAGACGAAATGGCTTTAGAGGCGAGTTGATCGCCAGAATGACTGCCATGGAGCACACAGACATTTTCAAACAAGTTACTTGGCTCATAGACAATAATGAGTTTTCCTTTTCCTCTGTTCACTGGCAGCTCAACGCTGGATTCTGGGAACGCGACTTCAAACGACGAGATTTCAAAAAGTGGAGTGAAGAGAGTTACAATCTGGGAATTCAGAAGCTTGTTAGGTTTTGGGTTGACCGCATGGAAAAAAATAGTGCTGTCTTGCATCTCTATCCGTTTCTAGGAGTTGCTCAGTCGCTTTTGTTCGGTGAAGAGAAAACTTTTCTGAGGTGTGGCGGAGGATGGATAAATTATACTATACAGACCGACGGACACATTATTCCATGCCCAACAATGTGGGGAATGAAAGATTATTATCTTGGGCACATAAGCAATGCAAATCCGCTAAAGTTGAAACAAATTTTCGTTAGTGAACCGTGCACAGAGTGCGACGTTTACAATATCTGCGGTGGTCGGTGCCTATATGCAAACATTACTAAAAGGTGGAATGCACAAGCTTACTGCCTGGTGTGCAACACTGTCAAAAATCTGATAGATACAATAAAGGGGGAAATACCAAGAATCAGAAGGCTCATTGAAAGTGGAAAAATAAGCCTAAGGGATTTCGAATTTATGAAATATAATGGATGCGAAATAATCCCATAAGTTTTTGGGAATAATCCGTTAAGTTTTTGTCATTTCCGTTTTCTAAAGATAATCATAAAATGCTGGCTAGTTCCAACCACGCATGGATCTGTGCAAGTTCTCAAATGAGTCTCCCACAAAATTTCGTTGTACTTCTTCTGTCTATAAACTTGATTATATCGCCTTTGATGAGCTGAAAATATGCCTTCTAATCCCACCATTTGCAGGGTTGTTGTCTTGTGTTCAAATTCCGTCTTCAACTCCTCAAGAGAATAGAAGTGAGCAGGAGCGAATCCCCATCCTCCTAAATAATCTCCAGTGGTGGTATATTTTCTGAAAACGTCAG
>CAZADP010000042.1:0-8451 GCA_964483905.1 uncultured Candidatus Bathyarchaeia archaeon
GTGACGAAGAAATAGTTCAGAAGCTAAAAGACCAGATTTCTCAAGACCCTGAACTATCAAAACTTCCAATGAAGATTTCATGTGAAGACGGCACTGTTCATCTTGAAGGAGAAGCAGAGAAATGGGAACAAGTTGTGACCTTAGGACATCTTGCTGCAGGCGTGGCTGGAGTACAAAGCGTCGTGAACAAAGTTTGGCCAAAATCCTTGCCGCGACCAAAGAAGAAGAAAACAATCAAAGAAAAAGCCTCCTGGGATGAAATGAAAGTCGACGTAGTCATAGTTGGGGCAGGAATCGTAGGAGCCTCTATCGCCAGAGAGCTTTCCCGATTTAATCTTACCGCGGTAGTCGTAGAAAAAGAGGCAGATGTAGCCTGGGGACAAAGCAAAGCGAACCCTGGCTGGGTTCACGCTTTCGCCGGAGTTGACGTAGATCCTAAACTATTGAAAGCCAAACTCTGCGTACGTGGAAACGCCATGTACGATAAATTAGCACACGAACTCGATTTTCCTTTCAAGCGTATCGGTCTCTTAGCCATAGTAACAGAGGAAGAACTTCTACCCCTACTCGACTTTGTTGAGGATCTTGCAAAACAACACGGCGTCCCAGTGGAGATAATTACAGACAGGAAGGAAATTTTCCGCCGAGAGCCAAAAATAACTGAAAAAGCACTTGCAGCTCTGTTTTTCCCAACCTACGGGTCTACCTCTCCCTATCTTGCATCCATCGCCCTCATGGAAAACGCCGTGATGAATGGCGTAAAGTTTCTACTTGACACAGAAGTCACAAATGTCATAGTGAAAGGCGGCAAAATAAAAGGAGTGGTTACAGATCGAGGAAAAATTTTCACTAAATTTTTGGTCAACGCTGCAGGACTCTACACAGACGACATAGCTGAAATGGCTGGAGCGACAGAATTCACGATTCACCCAAGAAAGGGAGAGATGCTAATTTTCGACTCTAAATACAGTAGCCTTTATTCGTACAACCTTGGTCCTGCGACGTTAAAAACTGACCCATATACAAAGGGTGGAGGGATTGCAATATCTGTTGACGGAAACTCAATCTGGGGGCCTAACGCTGAAGAAGTACCCTTCAAGGAAGACATAGGCACCACTAGGAGAGGGATGGAGATCGTCTTGGAGAAATTTTCGCATTTTGTTCCGAACATTCCAAAGGAAACAATGATCACAGCTTTCGCAGGGCTAAGGGCGGCAACGTACACTGAAGATTTCCACATAGCTCCTTCCAAAAAAGTCAAGGGACTCATCCATGCGGCAGGCATTCAATCGCCCGGCACCGCAGCCGCACCCGCCATCGCAGAAATGGTTCTAGAAATCCTGCGCAAGGAAGGACTCCGATTAGAGGAAAAGCCAGATTTCAACCCTATACGAAAAGCTCCTCCATCTTTTCACTCCCTGACAAATAAAGAAAGGAGAGAACTGATTGCAGAACACCCGAAGTACGGACACGTCGTTTGCCGTTGCGAACACGTAACTGAAGGAGAGATCATAGAAGCCATCAGACGAGGAGCTACCACTATGGACGGAATTAAATTCCGAACAAGAGCAGGCATGGGAAGATGCCAAGGCGGATTTTGTACACCACACGTTATCAGAATCCTGGCCAGAGAACTACAAATTCCAATAGAAAGGGTCACCAAACGAGGGAGAGGTACCGAACTGTTACCGTACAAAACAAAGCAACCTTTACTTCGAGGCGGACAGGTTGGTTAAGAGAGAAATCGACATAGCCGTAATAGGTGGAGGCGCTGCGGGACTAGCAGCAGCCATCAAAGCCAAGGAAAAAGGGATAGAAAACATTGTAATCCTTGAACGCAATGAGGAACTTGGAGGAATCCTTCCCCAGTGCATTCACACAGGTTTTGGATTAAGTTACTTCAAAGAGAACCTCAACGGCCCAGAGTACATTTCCCGATTTATCAAAAAAGTAGAGGATCTACAGATCGAATACAAGCTGAATACAATGGTCCTTGAAATCACAGCTGGTAAGAAAATTACAGCCGTTAACAGTATTGATGGTCTGTTAGAGCTTCAGGCCAAAGCCATAGTCTTAGCCATGGGCTGCCGAGAGAGAACAAGAGGTGCACTGGGTATAGCTGGAACCAGACCAGCCGGGATCTTAACCGCTGGAACTGCACAAAGACTCATGGACATTGAAGGTTACATGCCAGGCGCCAAAGTTGTCATTTTGGGTTCAGGTGACATCGGCTTAATAATGGCAAGAAGATTCGTCATGGAAGGAGCAAAGGTGGAAGCCGTCGTGGAGATACTGCCATACGCTAGCGGATTAAGCAGAAACGTAGTTCAATGTCTAGAGGATTTCAACATCCCATTGTTATTTGAGCATACAATCACAACAATTCATGGTACCGATAGACTAGAGGCAGTAACCGTGGCTAAAGTAGACGCGGATTGGAAGCCCATACAAGAAACAGAAAGGACAATTACATGTGACACGCTTATACTTTCAGTGGGCTTAATTCCGGAGAACGAGCTTTCACAGAGCGCAGGCATCGTCTTAGATTCCGCAACGGGGGGTCCCATCGTTAACGAGTACATGGAAACCTCTGTTCCAGGAATTTTTGGTTGTGGAAATGTTGTCCACGTTTACGACCTAGTTGACCACGTGACCCAGGCGGGTGAATTGGCTGGGGAAAGCGCCGCTCGATATGTCTTGAATGAGTTACCTCCATTGCGAAAGAAATTAGCGTTGAAAGCTGGAGATAACGTGAAGTCCGTGGTACCACAGATAATTAGCAGTGAGGAGCCAGTTACCCTTCACTTAAGAGCGAAAAAACCCATGCGGAATGTAAAAGTTAAAGTGGGAAACTTGATTATACCAAAACGTGTGGTAAGACCGCCAGAGATGGTTGTCGTTAACCTTACTGAGAGAACACTCGAGAAGCTGAAAAAGGAAGATGAATTAGAAGTTAGCATTGGGGAGGAGGCTGGACCGTGAAGAAAAAAGAGGTTCGAGTGGTAACATGCATTATTTGTCCTGTAGGATGCAGAGCGAGGGTAACCATTGAAAATGGAAAAATATCCAAAATTGAAGGTCTAGAGTGTCCGCGCGGAGAAGAGTATGTTACAGGAGAGCTGGAGGCACCAGTGAGGGATTTCTTCACAACGATCAGAATTAAAGGGGCGATGACTCCAATATTACCTGTACGGTCAACTCAGCCTATTCCAAAAGACAAGATAATGGACTGCATTTTAGAATTGGCTAGTATCGTGGTCGACGCTCCAATAAAGGCAGGTGACATAATTGTTAAAAATCCCCTCGGGTTAGGTGTGAATGTTATTGCCACGAGAGATATGGACCAAGCAAAAAAAGGTGAAAATTCTGCTTATTTAGCAAAATCATGATGGACGGGCTAGTTACACCCAGCCCATAAGTTTAGACTTTAATCGATAAGAACACTATTCAGTCTCAAGTGATTGCTGTGGAAAAGTATCAGCGGTTTCTAACACCTGAGTTCAAACCGTTTGACCCCCTAGAGTTAGCCGATCAAACAGAGAAGCTAGTCACTAGAGAAGGCCCAGATGGTTTAGAAAGAAAATATGCAGGTATCTACTCCGCCCCCGTTTACGGAGGAATTGCCACTGGTTACGCCGCTGGATGTTGCCTACGCTGCATTTATTGCTGGAGCAATTGGTCAAGGGATTTCCCAGAGAAATTTGATGAGTACTATTCGCCCAGAATGGTTGCCGAAAGACTGTTCAAAGCAGCTGAGAAAGGAATAACCGCACCGGGATGGGAACGCTTCAAACACCTCAAAGTCAATAAACTTCGACTCTCCGGATGTGAACCGACTCTCGGAAAGGAACATCTACTAGCAGTCCTAGAATACGTAGAGAACGCAAAGTATCCACTTTTCATCTTAGAAACAAACGGCATACTCTTCGGCTCCGACAGAAACTACGTTAAAAAACTCAGCAAGTTTGCACCCAAACTTTATGTTCGCGTTTCATTCAAGGCTGCAACCCCTGAAGGTTTTACCAAACGCACAGGAGCCAAAGGCGAATTCTACGAACTTCCATTCAAAGCCCTCAAGTATCTTTTAAATGAGGGAATCTACGCCAAAGCCGCTGCCATGACAGATCCAAGAGTCATGCCGAAAGATGAAAGAAAGACATTGATAGAAAAGCTAGAAGAGATAGACCCAAACGCAAACTATCAATCAACTTTAGAAGAGGAACAAATAGACGCTTACGACACAACCGTCAAACGACTCAAAGCCTTCAGCAATGCAAAATTCGCAAAGAAACTAGAAGAAGAAATTCTAGGAGCTTCAAAATGGAGAAAATAGCGGTCGCGCGCTAAACGCAACTGCAACAGAACTTTCAGGAGGGCCAGATGACTTGTTGCCTGCTATTGTTAAAGCTTTTTGGGATTTTCGTTGACGTTCATAGTCAGCTCTAAGGTTTTTTTGAAGTTGTAGTTCACCCATGATATTTTGCCTTCTTCATGCCTCAGTTGAAGTGTTCCCAATGTTCCAGCCCATAAAAGATTAGTGCTGCCAGTCAGATCTTCTTCTGATGCTCTGATAAGCCTATACTTTAGGTTCATGCTGACATTCATGGTGAAAGTTATGCGAACGGTCCCCGACCCGTGAAGCATGTCACCTAGCTGGTTTACTGTTATATCCCATTTAGAATCGGCGGCTTCCCAGTAGCCAGTGGACGAGAACTCTTGTCCAGTCACACCAAAGGATGACTTGAGCTCATCAAGAAGTACATCATAATATCCAGGGTTTAATTCACCAAGACGAACTAATTGCACACCGGAGATGACGCCAAAACTCCTGCTTAATCCCAAATTCGTCATTTCTTGGTCACCGTATACAAGAGTCGCATCAATTGTTCTATCCTGAACATATGCGACCAAACCACCGACGACTGTGTCACTATCAAAACAGAGACCACTAATACCATGAACAGACAAGGTGATTCTTTGTAGTTCCGTTGCATCGAATTCTCCGCTATATTCACCCTGACCGGGCACTCGTTGAAATATTTCATCATATGATGGAAACGGCCTCTTTCTCATGGCAGAACCGTTTAGAAATGTGAATTTCAAAACTATACAGGAGCCGTCTAACATTGAGCGTTCTCCAGGGAATTGTCTCCCTTCATCCAAAGCAAATGTGACGGGCATAAGTGTCTGTTCAGGCTGAAGAAGATAGTAGGTTAATGCACCTAGGAGAGAAGCTGACATTATCGCAACCATTGCTGACTTCAACAATTCTTTTCTATATTCGCTCACAGCTCTCTCCATTCGTTTAATTCTTTGATGATTTATTTAATGTTACGTTTTTGTACAATTGTACAAATTCGTTGTACACCGCTAATCACATTATTCGTTACATGAATGCACCTTAGAAAAAAGGAGAAATTAGAGGGTCTTTCCGTATTCTCTGGCTATTGTGTACAAGTCTACAATGTCTATGATGCCGTATGGGTTGGCCACATCTGCGACTGGGTTCCACATCCGATGACCTGGATATGACCCAAAGGCTTTTGCCACCATATACACATCAATTATATTGACTTCTCCGTCATTGTTTACGTCCGCGAGGATCGGTAATTTGCCTATTAAAGGATAATTGTCTTGATTGTTTTTGTCAATCACGTATGGTGTGTCTCCTATGCCATCATTATTCGAGTCAACACCCGTGTAGTCACTCCAATAGTTACCTTTACAACCGTCATCCCATGTATTTATTGATGGGTATACTCCTTCCTGCAGCGCTTGATTCGTGTTGTTTATGAAGTTATTGTGGAAAATAGAATTGCGTGAAGCAGTTACCAGCTTAATGCCCACATTGTTGTCTATGAAGTTATTGTAGAAAATAGAATTCTCAAAAGCTGTTGCCAGCTTAATGCCCACATTGTTGTCTGCTATGTGGTTGCGAGAAATGTTGTTGTCAGAAGAATGATCGAGCCAAATGCCATAGTAGTTGCTTGCTGTTATGTGGTTATGAGAAATACTGTTATTAGAAGAATAATCGAGCCAAATGCCATAGTCCTTGTTTGCAGTTATGTGGTTGCGAGAAATGTTAATGTCTGAAGAATCATCGAGTAAAATGCCAATGGAGTGGTTTTCTAAGTTGTTTTCAGAGACGCTGTTGCTAGGGGAATCTTCGATCAGGATGCCAACGAAGCTGAATCCTGGCAAACCGTCTATTATTATCTGTGCTGACGCTGTTATGTTATTCCCCGAAAAAATGTTCCCAGAAGACTCGTAGAGCCAGATGCCAGCAAAATTATTTCTTATGTCGTTGCCCAAAATCCTGTTGCTAGAAGAATACTGGATGGCAATTCCAACAACCTCACTTTGTGTTATGTTGTTGTCAAAAATACTGTTGTTGAATGACTCATAGAGTGAGAAGCCGTAGTTGTTCTTTTCTACACTATTCTTGGTTATTGTTGAGTTTGTTGTGCACGCCAAAAGTGCACCTGAATCGTTGTGAGTGAGGTTTAGGTCTTGAATAGTTATGTTTGTACAGTTTACGAGGGTGACATATCCTGCGTCAAGGGGAACAGTCATGTCTTGTTTGTTAACCCAGTAGTAGATTGGTTTGCCATCCACAGTGTTTGAAGCGTCAACATCGTTCACGAAATGTGAAAACTCCTGACCCGAAATCTGAAAATTGTAGGTGTTGTTAGCCATCTCGTTATTTCTAAGAACATTATTTGAGGAATGAAGAAGGCAGATGCCAGAATACCTGTTTGCTGTTATGCTGTTTCCGGAAATACTATTGTCCGAAGAATGACGTAGGCAGATGCCAAAATTCTCGTTTGCTGTTATGTGGTTGTGAGAAATACTGTTATTAGAAGAATAATCGAGCCAAATGCCATAGCAATTGTTTGTTATACTGTTTTTGGTTACATTGCAATAGTTTGCATTGTTTAGATAGATTCCCGCATTCACGTAATTCCCGCCAGAAACACTCTCGGATCCACTTTTTTGCATAGTGAATCCCGTTATGCTTGTTCTGTTACTTGTCACGTAGACCACGCTACCTGTGCCTTCCCCGTCAATGATGGTGTTAAACTCGTCTAGCCCGACAAGAATTAATGTTTTATCCACGACAACATGTTCATAATATGTTCCAGCTTCAACAAAGATGGTGTCTCCTGGACTTGCTGCGTTAATAGCCTCTTGTATAGTGTGAAAATCTGCTGAACCATCATCATCCACAGTCCAAGTTTTGGACTCTGACTTAACTGGTTGCATGTTAAATGCAAATGTTAACATGCCTATTAACAGCAATTTCAGTATTATCCCAGAAACTAGTTTTAACCTCATTTTATCTTTCTCCTTTTCTGCACACAAATACTCCATTCCCTCGCGCTAGAAGTCAGTATGTCTTGCCGAAGTTCCTTGCAACTGCCGCTAAGTCTGAGATGTTGATGATACCGTCGGAGTTGAAGTCGAGATTCGGATCATAGCGCGTTGATCCAACAGTGGAGCCGTAGGCGCGAGCCACCAAATAAACGTCGTTTATGTCTATCCTACGGTTATGGTTCACGTCAGTCCTAGCGACGGTCGGGTTTTCAGGTTCATACTTAACCACGTAGTCCAGAACTTTTCCCGAGAACGTTCCAAGACCTTCGATTTCCACAGCGAAATCTGTCCAGTTACCAGTAACATATAGCGCACCTGACGCATAGGTGTCACTTTTTGGTGGGACCACTTCAATAATGTTGGAATGATTGTCTCCAGCGATTATTAGGTCGAAAATGCCAACGCTTGTATCGTTGATTTCTAAGGTGTAACCCTCAGAGGGAGACCAAGAATAACCCCAATTGGTTCCATTTTCGTCAGTCATATAAAAAACTGTTATGCCGGCATTATCGAACTCGACGGCGGCAAAATCTGTTATGCTAGTAATATTTGCCTCGTAGGTAATAACCGCTATGTCAGTAATATCTAACCCAGCGACAAAAGGTGTTATGTCTGTAATATTTTCGGTGTAAATCTTCATATCTTTCCGGGTTACCCATGTGCCCGACATATAGAAGTCCCTTTCGCTATAGTTGAATTCTACCGTAGATACATTAACTATACCACTGAAGTACTTAGTCCGTAACTCGAAACCTCTCCATGTACCCGACACATCTGAATATGAGCTATTCTTTATATCAGGATAAGGGATCTGCGTAACACAAAATATATTAGCGACCGGGTCGTCCCCGAGAACACCGGTTTCCGGATACAAATGGACGTCACCGTCAGCCCATGTATCAATTTCTTCATCCCACGAATTAATGTCCCCTAAAAAATATGCATACTTTGACTCAGAAAACCAAGGCTCAGCAAACGTTGCACCAACCAGCGCAAAACCCATCAGCATAAGACACAAGCAAACACCCAACGATACTGCCCTTTCCCTTTTAATTGTTGTCTTCAACAATCCTTTCC
>CAZADP010000043.1:0-8372 GCA_964483905.1 uncultured Candidatus Bathyarchaeia archaeon
GCTACACTATCATCTATTGACATGGGCCATGAATCAGCAATCTTCTGCCTAAAGTCAGGTCTGTATTCACATTTGAAATCGGGAACATACTTCTTAATCTCGGCCGCTAATTCTCCAGCTGAGAAGCTCATCGCAGCCACGTTGTAACTGGTACGATGCTTGACCTTAGAGGCATCAGCCTGCATCAGGTCTATGGCTGCCTTAATGCAGTCGGGCATATACATCATTGGCAGAACAGTGTCCTCTCTTACGAAGCAAGTGTACAATTTTTTCTTGATCGCTTCATAGAAAATCTCTACAGCGTAGTCTGTTGTGCCTCCAGTAGGAAGAGTCTCACTGCTTATTATGCCTGGATAACGAACGCTACGCACATCTAAGCCAAACCGAAGGAAATAGTAGTTACACAGCAGTTCTCCAGCAACTTTTGTCACACCGTAAATGGTTCCTGGGATTAGGACTGTTTCTTGAGAGGTGTTAACACGCGGTGTTGAAGGACCGAAGACAGCAATGGAGCTAGGCCAAAAAACTCTGGCAATATTGTGTTCCCTTGCAACCTCAAGTATATTGTAGAGGCTGTTCATGTTAACATTCCAAGCAAGCTGTGGGTTTTGTTCACCTGAGGCTGAGAGAATAGCTGCCAGATGATAGATTGTGTCAATATCATACTTTCTTACAATTTTCTCAATGTTCTCTCTGTCGGTGACATCAACATACTCAAATGGACCTGACTGGAGTAGTTTATCACTGGGCGCTCTCTTATGCCCCACTGCAATAACATTATCGTTGCTGTATTTCTTTCGCAGCTCTATTGTTAATTCAGATCCGATTTGACCGGTCGCGCCGGTTACGAGAATCCTATTCATGGTCTTTTTTGACATTCGACAGGGCCTCAATCATTGTGAGAGAAAAGGATGTTAAAATCTGCGAGATATAAGAATTTTCGGACAGTGAGTATTTTCGCATCATTCCTTTTCCCGCAAGTGTTCCAATAGTCGGCGCAATTCCTGAATTGGATTGTCATTCAGGTCAACCTTTATTTCATGTTCCACTTTCTCCGTACTGATCGTCATCAGTGCCGCTGACTTTTCTCCTCGCCTGTCCCCACCGCCTTCGCTTCCTGCTTTTAATGCCATTAACATTCTCCAAGCTAGGTCTCCACTTGAACGCTCAAATTCTTCGGCCATGCTACTTAACACCTTTTTTCCAGTGAGCAGATTACCGATCACAATATAGCTTTCGCCTATAGTTTCCCCGTGCCACTCTGGAGTTCTTGCACCAGTAAAGACGGCCTTTCTCCTCGTGAAATCCATAAGTGCAACTTGCCTTAACTCATTCTCACGATCCTCCATCAAAAGCCTATCTAAAGCCTCTGTAGGAGACAAACCCTTCGCCAAAAGTTCTAATCCCTTGATTCCATAGGCAACATTTGTATATGCTTGGGTAGCTATGATGCCCGCTTTTGGCTTCGCATGCGGGACCCTATCTCCTACGGACGCCGAGCCTGAGGCGACGGCGATTCCCATCAATTTAGAGTCGGGTGAAATGGCCAAAATGGAAAAAGTTCCAACACTCGATCTGCTCATTATGCCTATGTCTCCACATTTTTTATTAAAATAGTTTATAGCTCACGGAATAAATCTTGTCACTGATAAAAATGAAGCTGGGTTTTATCGTTAATCCAATAGCAGGCATGGGAGGGAGAGTAGGTCTAAAGGGAACAGATGACGTCCTAAAAGAAGCAATTGCGAAAGGTGCCGAACCAATAGCGCCTAAAAGGGCAACAGAATTTCTGCAAAAATTAAAAGAAAACAAGGCGGAAATAGCGATCGAAGTTTTGACTTGCCCTGGAATTATGGGCGAAAAAGAGGCAAAAGCTGCAGATTTTCCAGTTCATGTTTTGCCAATGACGATTGAGGAAGAAACAAGCGCCGAAGATACAAAGACAGCGGTTAGGCTATTAATTGCGGCAACCGTAGATTTGATAGTCTTTGTTGGCGGAGATGGCACAGCCAAGGACATTCTCGATGCCATGCAGGTTCATAGTGAAGTGCCAGTGTTGGGTGTTCCCTCAGGGGTTAAAATGTATAGCGGAGTTTTTGCTGTAAACCCTCTAGATGCTGTCGATGTTGTTTTGGCCTTTGCTGAGAAACAAGCAGAGATAATAGAGTTTGAAATTATTGATGCTGACGAAAAGGCTATTCGAAGCGACGCTTTCTCAGTGAAGCTTCACGGTTTTCTTAAAGGTCCGTTTGTTCCGATGCGAATTCAGGGAAGCAAGCAAATAAGCCCAGAAACAGTTGATGAGAAGGAAAACCAAACGGCTACAGCGCGATTCGTGATAGAAGAAATGCAGTTAGATGCCACATACATACTCGGGCCGGGAACAACTGTCAAACGCGTTGCTGAACTGTTAGGGGTGGAAAAAACGGTGCTTGGCGTCGACATTTACAGAAAGGGCAAAGTTACATTGGATGTGGACGAGAAAAAGATTTTGAAAGAAGTTGAGGATTGGCAGAATACTTGGATTATTCTCGCGCCAATTGGACATCAGGGAATCCTACTGGGAAGGGGAAACCAGCAGATAAGCCCCGAAATCATCAAACACGTTGGAAAACAGCGAATAATTGTTGCAGCCACAAAAAACAAGCTTCAAAGCATTGAAGGCGGCATCCTGAGGGTTGACACTGGAGATGCAGAAGCGGATAGACTGCTCAAAGGATACATTAAAGTTGTCACGGATTACAGGGAATGGCGTCTAATGCCAGTACAGTAATGCACCTGAGGTGAAAACCGTCTTTTTGGGGCCACCAAAATCAGGTTTCAGCCTATGGTCAAGTCCGAGGGAAAATCTTGGAAAGCAATTTGCACACAAAAGAGTACCCCCAAGGCAATTGGCAAGGAACGATATATTCGGTATAGCGCTATCCAGCAATTCCACAATCTCAACATTCAAATTTAACCAGCCACAAAAGCAAATCAGCTTCAACGTAACTGGCCCATCTGCCATAATTAGCTACTGCAACATTACCATTCCAAAGACACTTCTTAAAGACAATCCATGGACAATAATAATAAATACTCTGCCAATAACCAACTATACAAAAACAGAAAACAATACGCATGTCTCCTTGTACTTCACCTATGTGCATTCAGGCATAAACCAAATTTTGATCCAAGGAACATGGGTAGTTCCAGAATTTCCGTCAACTCTACTACTATCTATTGCTTTTGCCATGCTTGTTGTAACCTTATTCAATCGAAAATTCCTAAAGAATTAAATAACAAGTCGAGAACAAACAACTAGCAAGCGCGGAGGATGGGCCGGCAAAGTAATAAGCAGTTGGATCTAATCAAGGTCTAACCAGCTATTAACGACAATAGATCCATTATGCAAATTTACTAAAACACCAGAAAGAAATCAGCAAGCTAATCTTCATCTCTTCTCGGAACTTTTGTCATAAACAAAATGGAAGAAAACGTTTAATAATTCCTTTTTCAATTGTCATGTGAAGTGGTTGACTTGGGCGATCGCGTTCCACATTGCTAAATTCTCGCAACACTTAGCCCATATTAGAACCAGTTCTTCACTAGAATTATATTCGACAACTAAACAACAAGGAGAGAGATGACAATGTCAGATGTAGGCGTTACTGTTAAAAAATCTGAAGACTTCTCGGAATGGTACACTCAAGTCGTTCTAAAGTCGGGAATGGCTGACTATGCTCCAGTCAAGGGCTGCATGATATTCCGCGAGCACTCCTATGCTATTTGGGAGAAAATCCAAGAAATCTTCAACGAGAAAATAAAGGCGACAGGACACAGAAACGTGTACTTCCCAATGTTCATACCTGAAAGTTTCTTGAAAAAAGAGGCAGAACACTTCCAAGGCTTTGTTCCAGAAGTTGCCTGGGTGACAATTGGCGGAGACAGTCCACTAGAAGAAAAACTCGCCATAAGACCCACATCCGAAACAATCATGTATGCAACATATGCAAAGTGGATCAGAAGCTGGAGAGATCTACCAATAAAACTGAATCAATGGAACAGCGTCGTAAGATGGGAAACAGAAGCCACCAAACTCTTCCTTCGAACAAGAGAATTTCTTTGGCAAGAAGGACACACAGCCCACGCGACAAAGGAAGAAGCAGATCAAGAAGTCATAGAAATCCTAAACGCATACAGAGATATGATTGAAAGCTACTTGGCAATTCCGGTGCTTACAGGGACGAAAACTGAAGACGAAAAATTTGCGGGGGCGCTCTACACTACAACTCTGGAGGCATTAATGCCAGATGGAAAAGCATTACAGATGGGAACATCACATCAATTAGGTCAAAATTTCTCAAAGGTTTTCGACATTAAATTCCTCGACCAAAGCGAAAAAGAGCGTTACGTGTGGCAAACATCGTGGGGCTTTTCAACACGGATGATAGGTGCGCTAGTGATGGTTCATGGCGACGACAACGGATTAGTGTTGCCGCCGAAAGTTGCGCCGATACAAGTCGTGGTTGTCCCAATACCTTACAAGGATATCGACACAGAGAAAATCCAAGCAAAAGCTAAAGAGGTCTATGAGGAGTTGCAGAAACACCGCATGCTGGTTGTCCTTGATGACAGGGCAGAATATACTCCAGGATGGAAATTTAACGAGTGGGAACTAAAAGGCGTACCGGTAAGATTAGAGATCGGTCCAAGAGACATAGAGCAAAGGCGCGTAACATTGGCTAGGCGAGACACTTTCGAGAGAATAGCAGTGAAAGAAGAGGAAATAGTGGATGCTGTGGCAAATCTGCTTGAAGAAATTCAAAACAACCTCTTTAACCGGGCCAAAAAATCCCTAGAAGAAAATACCACAACAGTGAAAACTTACGACGAATTCAAGAAATCCTTGAAAAAGAAAGGCGGATTCATTAGAGCTTCTTGGTGTTCCAATTCCACATGCGAGAGAAAAATAAAGGAAGAAACTGGAGCAACAATCAGGCTGATACCTTTTGAGAAAGAGAAACCGTTCTCAAGATGCATATACTGTAGTGGTGAAGCTAAGGAAGTCGTCTATTTCGCCAGAGCATATTAACTAATCGAACACATTCACTCGCATATTTTTACGCACTCTTTGAGTTGTTTTGCAACGTTTCCCAATCCTAGCTTGTTTAGCGTTGTTTCCGTTGGTATTCCTCGCTTGTCCCAGCCTCTTTTCCTGTAGTAGTTCTGCAACATAGCATCATATTTTGTTCTATCAAGTTTTGAACCTTTTAATTGGCCTTTGGTCAGTGGTTCTTCAAACCATCTCGCTGGCGGAACATCCATTTCCTTGCTCCAGTTTTTACCGAATTCACGGATCCAGAAGGCACGAATCAAATTGCATACTCTATCTGCAACAACTTTCAAATCATCCCAAGTCATTTCCAAGCCTGTTGCTGCACGCAGGAATTTAGGATACCACTCAAGTTCAAAGCCGACCTCAACCCATGGAAGCCTACATGTTGTTGAACATTCAAAGAAGCCGCCGCGAATACGCTGGAACTCGATGACTTTGTCAACTTTCTCTTCGCCATAGCTTTCCCTTCCAACCTTGACCTCCCAAGAGATCACCCAAGCATCTTTGTGGTGTGCTCCAGAAAAGCTCGTGGCGTAAGATAATGCCATGCCTGGCGTAGTGTGGCAGTCGTAAGCTGAAATCTCCAGTCCCTTAATATGCATAGCCCAGCGATCTGAGCCTTTACCGATTTTTTCAGCTGCGAAACGCACGCCCTCAGCAAGCATAGCGCCGAACCCACGCCTGTAGGCAATGTCCTCCATCAAAGCTCTAACTGTCCCATAGTCACCCCAAGATAATTTCTCGTCAATAAACTTCTTTTCAGAAGCCTCCATCGTAAAGCCAATAACATTGCCTAAAGAGATTGTATCTAAGCCGAACTCGTCAGCTCTCCTGTTAAGAGCTGCAACCTTCCCCAGATCTCCTAGCCCTATGTTCGAACCCAGCATCGCAACATTTTCATAATCAAGTTCAGACTCCTTACTGTCAGCATCTTTAACAACATTACCGCAAGTCATGTTGCACTGGGGGCACCCACGATTAGAAGCCTTTAGTTTTTCCATAGAGAAGCCACCTATGGCTTCCGCTTTCTCAAAGACTCCTTCGCTGTAATTACGTGTCGGAAGAACGCTGTTTTCTTGACTCCACTCGATCGTCGACATCGTGCCCTGCCGCTTCCAGAATGCATAGTTTGGCTTGGCGAGAATCTCTTTGTAGGCTTCAAGGCCTAAATCCTTCAATTCTTTCGGATGAGCCGCAGGCAAATCGCCAGAGCCGACTATAACTACGGCCTTCAAATTTTTAGAACCCATAACTGCCCCAATTCCCGGCCTGCCGCCGGCCCTCCCTTCCTGAGAAACGATGTTGGCAAACTTTACGAGGTTTTCTCCGGCCTGCCCTATGGAAAGAATGCCAGCGGTCTTCCCATGAACTTTTCTAAGTCTGCCTTCGGTGTCAAAAGAACTTAAGCCCCATAGGTCTTTGGCGTCGACAAACTCGGTGCGCTTATCTTGAACAAGCAGGACACTCGGTTTCTCAGCCTTTCCTTCAATCACCATGGCGTCGTAGCCAGCCTTACGCATCTGAACAGCCGCGTGTGTCCCAACGTTCCCATCTCCATAACCGCCCGTCAGAGGACTTTTCGCCGAGACTACAAGCTTGCCGCTGCTGGGCAGTGCAAAACCAGTTAACGGTCCAGCAGCAAACACGAGTCTATTTTGAGGAGACAATGCATCAATGCCCGGTTCAAGTTCATCCCAAAGGATTTTAGTAGCGAAGCCTCGTCCACCCAAGAAATTCTTAGCCATTTCAGCACTGTATTCTTGCGCCAAGGCTTTGCGTTTACTCAGATCTATGCGCAATAGCCTACCATTCCAGCCATACATAATGCCTCACTCCAATAGCGAGTTAACTATCTATATATATGCCCGAAACTAGATAAAACTTGGCAGTTCAACCGATTGAATTTGCTGTCTTTTGGCTTTACATGAAGGCTATTGAAACTTCTCTATCAATTTCACGATGTCAGGCGTGTCTATTCCGAGCTTCCTGACCTTTTCTAGAGTTGGAATGCCATTTTGGTTCCATCCTCTCCTCTTGTAGACTGCGTCCTTAAGCTTCTCATAATCTCCTTCTCGATATTTCCTCAAGACCGTCAATTTCTCCTTCGTTGACTTGCCTTGCGGGTCGAAACCTATCTTCTCTCTAAGCTGCTTGTCATAATGCTCTGCGTGGCTTTTATACTCCTCTTCCGTCACCGGACCAACGGCTCTGTAAGGTATGCTGTCATGTTCGCGGGTGCCAAACCCCATCCTCAGGTTGAAGATGCGTTGAAAATTGTACACCTTCTCACTCATTGAGATAAGATCGTCTGTTGCAACCTTTCGACCCGTAACAGCGTAGAAGTATTTGGCGTAGTTCTGTACGTGAGCCATCACCTTGGCAGGTTCAGGTGTATTCTTGTTTTCTGGGGGGACGATGTCGTTCCAAGGGAGCTTACACAATCCGTTCAAGCCAAACCAAGTGCGAAACATCGGGAACCAGTACAAGGCTTCCGCTTTCTGCTCGAATGTAGGCATAAGCTTGTTTACCATGTCCAAGAAAATCAGCCAAGCCTCGTCGTGTTGCGGACCCTTCAACGCAAGCCCGTAACCGCCCTGCTGCGCCAGAGACTCCTTAGTGATATACTCAGAGAACTCCAAGCCTTTCGCCTCCATCCCTATGTCCTGCATTATTTTCGGGTCTGCACCATATTTTTCTGCAAAAAGCTTCTTCATTCTGCGTATTCCCTGACCAACGACGGCTCCGAAGCCTTCGCCTTTAGACATCTGGTGGAGGAGTTCCAAGGCTGCTTCCTTGTTCCCAAAATTCAGCTCGAGACCGCCGGTGACATTCTTGTTGATCAGACCCATCTCGTAACACTCCATAACAAAAGCCGTGGCCGTACCTAACGAAATGGTGTCTATGCCATAAGTATCGCAATAGAAGTTCACCTCGATGACGTAATCAGGATCGAAGATACCGCAGTTGCTTCCAACGCCAGCTATTGTCTCGTATTCTGGACCGTTGACGAACACTTGTTGACCCTTGTAAGGACCTGTTTTTAGCTCAAAATTCTGGACGCCGTGTGCACATGCAACTGCGCAACCCATCCAGCACCCATCGAAGCCGGGGTTGAACTTTATCCTGTAAACTTCTTGACCCAGCTTCAATGCTTCTGGGTGGCTTCCGAACTTGAAGTTATTTGTTGGGAGAAGGTCGAATTCGTTCATGATGTCAACCAAATGTGTAGTTCCTAAGACTGCCATCTCGTGTTGTTTTGGGTCAAGTTCCCTGA
>CAZADP010000044.1:0-8307 GCA_964483905.1 uncultured Candidatus Bathyarchaeia archaeon
CCGACAATAAGGTCAATACGCGTAATGTGTTCTGGAAGGGTTGACCGCGACTTCATTCTCGAAGCGTTTAGACTCGGCGCAGGTATGGTCCTTGTCGGCGCATGTCACCTACCGTACGACTGCCACTACATAAGCGGAAATTATAAAATGAAAGCTAGGATGGATGCCTTAGCGCCGATGCTGCATAAGCTTGGATTGAGCCCAGAGAGGTTCCGCGTAGAGTATGTTTCGGCCGCTGAGGGAGTCAAGTTTGCAGAAGTAGTGAGAGAAATGACTGAGCAAATGCATGCTTTAGGCAAGGATGGAATTAAAGCGGAAAACAAGAAACTGCATCCGATATTTGAGAATATGTTGAAGAGAAAGGAAAAGAAGTAATTTTGATCTCGTAGCGAAATTTCATGAGACACAAGATATAATCGCAAGCCATGCTCGCACGTGTCAAAAGTCGTCTTGGCTCAAAAGCAGTTTCGATGGATAATTTCTGCTTTCAGTAAAAACTGATGTGCTAAAAGATTTTTCTCTTAGGAATCTAGTGCGCTTATGGTTAAGCATATTTGAGAATCATCTGTACGCTGACAACAATAAGCACTATGCCGAATATTCTACGTAGGTTTTTGCTTGAGAGTCTCTTGGAGGTATAGGCTCCCACTTGGGCGCCTAAAATTGTTCCTAAAGCAAGTGGAAGTACATACTCAAAACGTATATTACCTAAAGAGAAATGTTGGACAACGCCGGATATCGAAGTGAAAACCATCGTGAACATTGATGTCGCCACTGCAACATGTATCGGCATGACTAGAGCTAAGCTCATTATTGGAACTACTAGTACACCTCCGCCAATGCCTAGCAAGCCAGACGTGAGCCCTCCGAAAAAGCTCAGTGCTGCACCATGCAAAATTCTGGTTCTAGCCCCAAACAGTTCCTTCTCAGAGCCTACAAATGAATAATGAGTGCCTTTTTCTGCAATTGATTGCTTTGATTTTGAAAAACTAAAGTTGATCATCATACGGGAAGCGACGAATAACAGGAAGAGTCCGAAAATTAAGCCCAACAGTCGTGGTGATATAATTGAGGTTAAATAGGCTCCTAGTAAGGCCCCTGGAGAGGTTGTTATTGCTAAGATGAGTCCAATCTTATAGTATATTCGTTTTTGTCTTGAATAATTTGCAGTCGAGGCTATAGAGGTGAAAATGATTGCTGTTAGGCTTGTTCCAACTGCGTGCGTCATAGAAAAATCATAGAACAAAGTTAGTAACGGTACTATGAAGATCCCGCCTCCAATACCTGTCATCGAAGCAACTGTTCCAATTAGAAATCCAAATATGGGTAACAGCAGCTCCCACATTTTCTATCACTCTGCGTCCTTATTTCTTGACAGAAATTTTTGGTTTGGCGAAGTAATAAATTGCTCCTATTATTAAACATGCAACCCCTATCACCCAAGCTTGTAATGAAGCAAAAAGAACGAAAATCAAGAGTGCCAAGCATGTGGCTGTGCCTAAAGCTGGCAGGAAAATTGGGTACAACCTTTTCTGAACTTTCAATCGCAAAGCCGATACGTTGGCCAAACTGTAATAGAAAAGCAATGCGAAAGTACTCATGGCGACAACCTTGGTGAGGTCGATAAACAAGACAAGTAACGACATCGACACGCCTATGATCCATATGGAATAATATGGCGTGCAATATTTTGTATGAAGTTTGCTCAAAGCTTTGGGAAGATGTTTTCTTCTCGCCATTGCATAAGCCATGCGTGAAACTCCTAGAATTGATGTGAGTAGAACGCTTGCCGTTGCAAGTAATCCCCCTGCAGATACCGTATATACTGCGCCAGTGTCGCCAGTTATCCCTATAGCTTTCGTTAAAGGCGAATTTGAATTTGAAAGCTCTGAAGCTCCAATGAGTCCAACGGCGATAACCACTACAAGAATGTAAACTATCGTCGATACTGCCAGCGAAAGCACTATAGCCTTAGGGACATTTACTTTTGCATCTTTAACTTCTTCTGCGATTACGGCTACTCTTGCAAAGCCTCCGTAGGCAAAGAAAATGTAGCATGCACCATAAAGAACCCCAACTTCAAAAGGGATGAAGGGAGCGAAATTTGCCGTGTCAATGTGTATTGAACCAAAAATGACAAAAAATGCCAATGTAGACAATTTTGCTATGACAAGAATGTCGTTAAGGATGGCTGACTGGCGTATACCGAAAAAATTGAGCGCTGTAAAGGCCAGGCAGATTATTGCTGCAATCCAATTGGCTGGTAGAATTGGAAGCACAGCTGTGAGATAGTAGGCGAATCCTAGGGAGACTGCAGCTCCCGCGAAAGTGTTTGATAATATCCACATCCAACCAGTTAGGAAACCTGCGAAAGGAGAAATTAGCTGGTATGCGTATTCGTAGATGCTTCCTTCTTTGGGTTGCCAAGCTGTTAGTTCAGCGAAACTTAATGCAGTGAATAGCGAGATTATTGCCGCTATGAGCATGGAAACTATTAGGGCCGAACCTGCAAAACCAGCCGCGATGCCTGTAACAACGAATATGCCAGCGCCTATTATTGCACCAACACTTATGGCAGTAGCATCCAACAATCCTAGAGCTGGCTTAAGCTTGGAATGCTGAGAACCCTCTTTGCTCAAGCTCACACCACACAAAGAAACTGTTCTAAAATGGTCACGCTCTTAAAACTTTAACTTGTACTACTTGTACTAGAAATTTTTGCGCGTTCTTCCTTGCTTCCCCAGAATTCCCTTGTTCGTAGATACTGTATTTTCGCTTTTAAAAGATCCATGTAAAATTCTTCTTCTTTAGGGTGCATCTTTCCAAGGATTCTGAAGGCCGTTTCCGGACCAACTCCTTTAACCTCTAAAGCTATTACTGCTTTCTTACCATAGCTCAATATTAGATCAGCTGTGCGTCTTGCATGGGCTAGCTCCTTAAGCTCGTCTTCCGTCAATTCCTTACTTTCATGCCTTTTCTTCAAAGTATCACGTATACGATTTACATCTTGATTTGGATACAACAGTGCCAAAAGCCTTGATTCGCATTTCTCGCATGCTGGTTGCTCTGGCAAACTCTTGATTTTCTTTTCTGTAATCCATTCTCTACACGACATGCACATTAGTGTCGCTGTTCTAGCTTCTATTGCCCTCTTCATCTTGTCTATATTGCTTAGTAAAACTCGTTCAGGAGCCATTAATTCTGAAATGTCGGAATACTTCGCAAGAATATGATAGGCCAGTGGTGTAGGCTTTTCAGAACGATGTATGGTGCTAACCTTCACTTTACCACTTTTGATGTCACGCATAATTTCCTTAACCTTTTTCACATCCACCTTTTCCAGCATTGCCTCTCGCAGAGTTTCATCATAGATTGGTGTCTCTCTGAACTGAGTTGGCAGCTGGCTTTGTCTCTCAGGCCCCATGGTTTTTCCCCGGGGCAATGCTCCAAATCGTTCCGCCACAAACTTCATTTTGTAAGAAAACGGGAATCTAGTCTCCAAATAATCGCTGAAAGCTCTGTCCACCGCATCATCTGTCAGAGTAAAAAGAGCTGAAGGAATTTTCTGAGCTTCTTGCTGCGTCAGAATTCGGGTCGTTTCAATAAGTATGCGGTAACCATCATTCCACCAGCCAGTTATGACTTCCATGTCTGAAAGTATCGAGTCGAAAATACCACCTAAAGTGCGATTCACTATCTCACCAAAACACGCGTGAACTATAAGGTATTTGCCAAAAGCTTCAACTAAAATACGGTTATCGGTCGGTAGCGGTGCCCCTTGCTTAAATTGCTCCTCAATTTCCCTTACAGCGTCAAGCAAAGCAGCCTTGTCCGTTGACAGCTTATCCGCAAGTTTCTCTGTTGCCGCCTCTGCTTTCCCCGTTTCCTTTAATGCTTTGCCAATTTCTTCTCGAAGTCTACCAGTTTCTCGGGCCAAGTCAAACGGGACCGGAAGTATTTCTCCGTCCCATCCCGGAATAGCTGCAAACTGATCCTCTGAGGGAACCACGTAGACAATGCCTGTCTCCTCTTCTATCTGGACTATTCGCCACACTCTTCCCCTAACAATGAAGTTCAAGCCAACACGGGCTCTTAGAGCCATGAACTCATCGCCCAAAGTGCCGATTTTTCTGTCAGAAATAACATTTACTATTGGGTAGCGTCTCTCGTCTGGAATCATGGACAAGTTCTCGTAGTAGTAGTTTCTTGTCTTCCGCGTCTTCTTCAAAACTTTTCCTTCTCGCTCAAACCTTAATTCGTTGAGGCTGGCTAAAAAGTATATCACATCAAGGAGCGTATTTTCCCTAAGTTTTCGATAAGGATAAGCCCTCCGCACAATAGTCAACAGCTCTTTTAAACCTACACTTCCTTTGTCCATGAGTAATCCGACAACTTGATGAGCCAAGACATCCAAAGCCCGCTCATGAATCAAAACAGGCTCAATTTTGTTTTCATGTGCTTTTTTGACAGCTGCTGTTGACTCAAGGGTATCGTCCGGAAAAGCCGTAACAATAATGCCTTCCGAAAGCATGTCTAGGCGGTGACCGCTACGCCCGACTCTCTGAATTAAGCTGCTAACTTGTCTTGGCGAAAGGTACTGAATGACTAGGTCTACGTTGCCTATGTCTATGCCAAGCTCCAGGGTGCTTGTGCAAATTATTGCTTTTAAAATTCTAGTTTTAAACTCATCCTCTATTTGGACACGTTCCTCCTTTGATAAGGAGCCATGGTGAACTGCTATATCGTTGCGACGTAGCTGATGAAACTTAAAACCAAGCATTTCTGCGATCGTTCTACTATTCACAAAAATCAAAGTTGACCTATGACTGTCAACAAGTTCAGCCACCCGTCTTATTCTCGCCGCCGCTTCTGGCGATGTCCCGAGTTTTCCAGCCAGATCATAATCCACTTCGGTTGGACTTGGATTTTCTACATGATACTTGTAACCTTTGGGAGGCAACGCTTGGATAATTCTAATGTTTCTACTAGTTCCAGCAATAAACTTCGCAACTTCCTCTGCATTACCCACGGTGGCCGATAGACCTATTCTCTGAAATTCTCTTCCAACAACTTCATAAAGACGTTCTAAGGCTATTGTGAGCTGAATCCCACGTTTACTTGATGCAATTTCGTGTACTTCATCCACAATAACATATCGGACACGGCTTAGATGCTGCTTCATGCGTGAACCGGGGAGAATAGCTTGAAGAGTTTCTGGTGTCGTTACGAGCATGTGAGGTGGAGAAGTGGCTTGCCTCCTGCGAAGTTTTACCTCGGTATCGCCATGTCTAACTTCAATTGAAATACCAAGGCGAAGAGCCCAAAAAGATAGACGCTTCAATAAGTCACGGTTCAAAGCTCTCAACGGCGTAATGTAAACTATCGATATTCCAGGCTTCGCTTCCTGTTGAATCAGTTTGGAGAAGACAGGAAGAAGGACAGCCTCTGTTTTACCGCTTCCCGTAGGTGCAATCAAAAGAACATTTTCTCCACTTAAGACTGGCGGAATGGCCATTGTTTGAGGTAAGGTCGGCTCCGAAAAGCCTAGTTCAGCTAGAGCATCACGGATGGGCTTGGCTAGTGAATCGAAAACTTTGGGGTTTGAAGCTTCATTGTGCATTGTTAAGCATACCATCAACTATACTGTAAAAAGAAGGTTTATCCTTTACCTAAATGCCACTGGAAAAGAGAGCTTTAAGATTATATCTTCATGGTATGGAATCACAACTTTCTCCTTGAATTTACCTTTAGCAAAAATTTCACTGAAATCCCTTATCAATGGTTCTTTTCTTGAGCAGAATATTATCTCATTCTCTTCGTTTGTCCAGATCGTCAATCCCCTAGTTTTTCCTTTATGGATGAAATGTAAGGACATGCCTTCATTTCCAGTCTGCAGTAGGCTTACTGCATTTGGACCTTCCAAAGTCGAAAATAGGGCATTTAAAGCGTCATCAATTACACCCTTCTCTTCTAACTGTTCCTCAAAAATATGTGGGATAACTTCAGAATCAATAAGCTCCACTTTTTCAGATTCAAAAACGTGTAATTGGCCTAGTTTCTCTCTAATCTCCTTATAATTCGTTACATTGCCATTGTGAGCTGAAATCACAGTTAAGTGCGGATAGCACTTTGCAATATATGGTTGAGCTGTTTCTTTAAAGCTTGCGTTTTCCATGAACTGGGGGCTTGGCATCCGCACATGTGCAAATAAAATAGATGCCTCACTAATATTAGTAATCTCAGACAAGTGCCTTGCAGGAGAAACATCAACTTTTCCGACTTTTTCCAACATTACACGTCCTTCGTTTTCAAGAACAGCGACGCCTGCACCATAACCTCCGACAGGTTTTGGCTCTTGTGGATACTGATGAACTTCCAGTTTTTCAAGAACCCTAAAAACTAGGGGCATAGGTACAGCCCGCTTCAAAGCAAAACCGAATATGCCACACATTGAACTCCACCTCCCAATCAATATGCAGACTTACATTTCTGGAGAAAGTAATTCATAAAAGTTGTCAACGGACGCTTTGCATTTGCTGACGACCTTAAAGAACAGAAAAAAGGAAGATCAAGATACAATCTTAAGTCTTTATTTGGTTTTTGATTAAAACCTTTCTTTCCTTACGTATTTTGAGCGCAACTTCTCGGGTTTTCGCGATTGTCCTCGCCGCGGTAGATTTGTCTATTTCGTTTAGATTTAGAAGCTTTATTGTGTCCTTGTAGTTTTTGGGGTTTTTCTCTTCTAGGGTTTCGAGAGAACGCAGCAAAGTCGTGTAATCTATCTTGATTTTATCTACTGAAGACTTTAACCAAACGTAACTCTCAACTATGTCAATCAGTATGTCGCTCATGTAGTGAGAAGCCTCGACTATTTTCCCAGATTCAATCAAGTAGCTTGTACGCATTAACATGCCCTGCAGAAAGGCTGGATTCAAATAGTACTTTAGTTTACTCTTGACTTTAAAATGAGAGGAATCAAGCGCTTGAGGATTTTGCTTGGTTGTGATGCTTATTTCGTTCCAGATTGTTTTGAAAAGCTGCAGTTTGTCCTTTGTACGTGCATTATCGGCTTCACTTAGCCTAGCAACCTCCAAGTAATCGTTGAACAGATCTCTCATTCCCAGTTTTGTTGCAGAATCTTCGAGCTTCTCCACAAATCGACTGTTTGAAAAAGGTTGCAAGGTTATTTCGACCAGGACCTTCAAGATATTCTCCATGGCTAGCGTAGCGAAAAGATATGAACTTCGGAAGTCGTCCCTCGAAAAGGCTGAGGTTGCACGGCTTAAGTATATGTCCGAGTCTATGACATGGCCTTCCGTCCTGATGTCAACCCTCTCAGGTGAAACGTAAGATTTAGCCATCAAAAGTTTTGTGTTAGTCAGCGACCAGTCTCGATCATACAGGATTTGCGTTTCATACAATTTCTGGTCTATTTCTGGAGGAATTGGTCCGTGAACACATCGTTTTGGAACACGATCAAAATCTATGAGCACGCCGCTGATTTCGACCCTCTCTACATACTCATAGTTGAAGTTGCTCTTATCAAGGATGAATAGATCAACATCACTTGAAGTTGTGGCGTCACCTCGACTCCAGCTTCCAAACAAACCTATACCGTAAACGTTTTCTGTAACTCTCATTTCCTTGACGATTTTCTCTAGGATTCTTCGAATTTTTTCGGGAAGTCTTATCACAGAAATCACTGTCCCTGAGAAATCATTAGTGTGTGTAAGTATTCAAAAGTTGTGAATTGAATCCCTCTGAGAAAACCGTAAGCTTTATATATTAAAACATTTCCTCCAAATAGCTACGCGGGGCCGGATGTACTGCTTCTGATTCCGAATCTCTGATGAGGAAAATGGAAGGTGACGGTTCTTAACTGTATATTGGAGTGAAAATAGGTGAGTAAAAAGGAAAGCAGAGCGCGTCAACGCCTGGTTGATAAGTGCCCAGAGTGTGGAAGTGCCAACCTCGTACACGATTATGACACTGGCGAGACTGTTTGTGGCGATTGCGGACTTGTCTTGTACGAGCAAATGATGGACAAGGGTCCCGAATGGCGGGCTTTTACGCAAGAAGAGAAAGCGTCGAGAAGCCGAGTTGGAGTGCCAACATCGTATTCAGTCCACGACAAGGGCTTGTCGACAGCCATCAGTCAAGTTGACCGCGATGCCTTCGGCAGGAAGCTTCCTCTTTCTACGCGGCTGCAAATGTGGCGTTTGAGGAAATGGCAAATACGTTCGAGAGTACATTCTTCAATCGACAGAAACCTCGCCCAAGCAATGGCTGAGCTTGACCGCCTCTCAG
>CAZADP010000045.1:0-8240 GCA_964483905.1 uncultured Candidatus Bathyarchaeia archaeon
ATATATGGTGTCCCGGATGCGGTAATGGCATTGTACTAAACTGTTTTGTTCAAGCAATAGATGAGTTGCAGGAAGATCTAGATAAGTTAGTGGTTATTTCAGGCATTGGCTGCATTGGGCGTTCAGCAGGGTACGTAAACGTGGATTCCTTCCATACCACGCATGGACGCCCAATAGCCTTCGCCACAGGAGCAAAACTGGCAAATCCTGAATTGGAAGTCGTAATCATAAGCGGAGATGGTGACCTCTTTGCGATAGGCGGAAACCACTTCATACACGCAGCACGGAGAAACATAGGGATCAAGGTAATCTGCGCGAACAACTTCAACTACGGAATGACTGGTGGACAACAGGGTCCAACAACGCCGCTTGAAGCATTAACAACTACAACTCCTTATGGAAACATTGAGCACCCCTTCAACTTGATCCATTTGGCAGCCGCATCTGGTGCAACATATGTAGCGAGATGGACAACCCTACACGCTCGAAGACTAACACAATCCATCAAGAAGATGCTGGACAAAGAAGGCTTCTGTTTCATCGAAGTCATTTCACCTTGCCCAGAAATCTTCGGTCGGTACAACAAAATGCGTTCGGGACTCGAAATGATGGAATGGTTCAAAAGGGCTTCTGTAGTTGATAACTTTTCTGTTCCATCAAAAGCGGAAATCACACCAGAAAAAATAGTTGTAGGCGAATTTGTAAACATAGAAAAAGCTAGCTATGAAAAGTTGCTTCATGAGAAAATATCTCAGATTAACGAGCAAAAGGTGGAGTGGTAGGTCAATATGCGGCTTGAAATTAGATTTGCAGGTTTTGGTGGACAAGGCATAATTAAATCTGGCATAATTGTAGCTGCGGCAGCATGCATTCACGGCGGAAAAAACGCTGTACAAACACAGTCTTACGGTCCTGAGTCAAGGGGTGGAGCATGTAAATCTGAAGTTGTAATATCAGATGATGAAATAGATTTTCCGAAAGTTGTTGAACCAAATGTATTAGTTGTGATGTCCCAACACGCCTACAATGAATACGCGGAAAACGTGAAAAGTGGCGGAACTATAATTATGGACCCGGACATGATTCCACACGAGAAAGATTTCAAAAGCGTTGAAGTCTATCGAATACCAGCAACGAAGATTGCAGAAGAGCTTGGGAAAAAAATAGTTGCAAACATAGTCATGTTGGGAGCATTTGTGGCTATTACAAAAACATTAGATGAAAAGGCCGTTAAAGAGTCAATTAAAGCGAACATACCGAAGGATACTGAAGAACTGAACATGAGGGCTTTTGAAACAGGTTATGAATACGGTAAAAACCTATTAAAACGCTAGGCTTATCCAGTTCTTTGTCTCGCTGGTTGTGCCAATTGTGTTACGAGCTTTGATTTCCTGACGCCTACGTGGCGTAGTGGAGCTATTTTTTTAGCTTGATTGTATATGTCCGAAGCTATCTTACCGAGAACCATTTCCTGCGCAAACTGATCTATTGTGAGCGTTGAAGCTTTTTCATCAATGATTTTCTCCATTATGGAGCGTATGTCTTTCTCCTGTGACGTTTTGATTCTGGTGAGCGTGAAAGCGCTTACAGCTACTCGCACTTTATATCCATCTTTTGTGGTCACGTCAAACAGTCCGTCAACTTTTGTTGTTCTTCTTCTGACGAGGCTTCTTAAATAGTCCCGTGAGTATTCATGCCCTCTAAACATTGTGCGAGCTGTTTTACCGTCAATTTCTGTTATTTGAAAATACATTTTCAAGTATTGATGGGCAAAATCGTTCGTAATCTCATAGAGTGTTGAGTCGATTACTCTTCCAATTAGTTTTTCTGGTTCTTCCGTTGGTACGGTTCCCAGCTCGACGTTTCCAAAGTATGGTGGAGACTGTACCATGTACCACGATTTTCCTCGCCATTTATCTCTTACACGTTTCGTCTTTGAAGACACGCTTATCCTCCGAATGTAGCTTGAAAATTCACGTCATAGTATTAAAAGTTTTACCGTTTAGATTCTATTTTCTTGATGCCCCCCATGTATTTTCGTAAAACCTCTGGAACGATAACAGAGCCATTTTCTTGTTGGTAGTTCTCCAGTATCGCAACGATTGTTCTGCCAGTAGCTAGAGCTGTCGAATTCAGAGTGTGCACAAACCCTTTAGGCGATTCTCCCTCTTTTTCCCTATATCGTATATTTAGTCTTCGAGCTTGATAGTCCGTGTCATTGCTACACGAAATTATTTCTCTATAGCCATTTTGCGCTGGCATCCAAACTTCAATGTCGTATCTTTTCGCGGCAACCGTACCCATATCACCTGTGCAGACGTTCACAATGCGGTAGGTCAAACCGAGTTCTTGAACAAGTTCTTCGGCATTACGTATGAGTTCCTCATGCATCTCCCATGAATCTTCAGGCTTGCAGAAAACAAACTGTTCAATCTTGTTGAATTGATGAGTTCGGAAAATTCCACGTGTATCTTTGCCATGCGCACCTGCTTCTTTTCTAAAATTTGTGCTCATCCCAACAAGTCTCAGCGGTAAATCCTCTGCTTTTAACACCTCATCCATGAACATTGCTGCCATCGGATGCTCTGAAGTTGCAATCAAGTATAGGTCTTCATTTTCGATTTTGTATAGGACATCTTCGAAATCGCTTAGGGCTACGACACCCTCGTAAGGTTTACGTCTCATTAGAAAAGGCGGCTCAACTGGTGTGTATCCTTTCTTAACCAGTTCTTCCAGAGCAAAGCTCATTAAAGCCATGTCCAATAGTACGCCCTCATTTTTCAGGTAGAAGAATCTGGCTCCAGCAATTTTCCCAGCTCTTTCAACATCCATTAGGTCTAGGCTTAATCCTAAATCTATATGATCTTTAATAGGAAGGCTGAATTTTGGTATGTCTCCGCAAGTTTTAACTTGAACATTATCGTTTTCATCTTTGCCTATTGGAACGGATTCATGTAAAAGGTTTGGAAGTCGCATAAGATAATAGCGCATTTTCTCTTCGCATTCATTCACTTGCTCTTCTAGAGCTGTTATTTTCGTATCGATGCCTTTGGCCCTTGAAAGTTCTTCACTTGCATCCTTTCCCTTCTTTTTTAACAATGCAATCTCTGTGGTCACAAGTTTTCTTTCATGGCGTAGCTCATTCAATCTTGTTAAAAGTTGCCGCCATTTTTTATCGTAATCAATTAGTTCATCCAGTATTCTAAGGTTTTCAGGGTCTTCTCTCTTCATTAGATTGTTTCTTACGAGTTCCGGATTTTCACGGATAAGCTTGATGTCCAACATCTTTCTCACATAGATCTATGCATTGCCATTTGGGGTTGATCTTTCTAACTCTAGCCTTAAATCAACTATTTAACCTTACGATAGAAAATGGCTCTCGTTGAATTGCTTTTCTGGTGGGGGATGCTATTAACTTGTTTGTCATATCACGAGTATATGAAGATGCGCAATCTTTTGACGGATAATGGAGGTTTGTTGGGCTTGCTTGTTTGTCGCGACAAAGCGGAAAACTTTTGTCGAGACAATTAGTGCTCGCGTTCCAAGGCGAGTTTATGATGTGGAGGTTGTGGGCTGAATCTACACTTGAAATGTATATCGTTAAGGGTTTGTGAAAACTTTTGACAAAAACTGGAGGGTGGTTCTTGCTCGCACAGCAATAGCAAAGAGAAAAGTCACACTTTATCGCTCTTCGTCAAGTCTCTAAGTCTGTTGACGCCATCTATCTCTTTTATGAAGGCAACAACACTTTTTGGGACCAGTTTCTCCCAGCTTTCGTCTTTGAGAATTCTTTCTCTGATCTCTGTTGAAGAGTAGAGTTTTCTTTCATGAAAACGGATGGCTTTAACCTTGTATCCTGCTTCCATAAAAAGCCGACGAGTCAACGGTTCATTAGAATAGACAACATCAAATTTTGGTGTGTAACCTTCAACAGCGGAAACCCACATCATGTGCAAATGAACGTCAGGCACCGGCACAACCCAAACGCGTGAATAATCTATTCCAGCCTCTTCCAAAGCCATACGAATCATAGTGAGCCTTTCGCCGGCTGTAAACGGATCATTAATGCGGTGGCTATATTGAGCACTTCCAATAACGATCACGAGCTCTTCAACCTCATTCAAAACATCTGTTATTCCAGCAAGATGACCTAGGTGAAAAGGCTGAAATCTTCCAACAAAAAGTCCACATCCAACCATCTAATCATCCCGTATATGCCGGTATACAGTTAGCTGAATTAACATTTACTTCTTTCTAACCTTTTTAGCACAGACTCAACTGGAAATACTTCCAATTGTTCCCCGTCCACCGGAATTTCCCGCTTTGCATTGTAGCCCCGCTTTTCACGACTTAAGAAGGCAAGCTTTACGTCTAAGCCACCGCCATACCCACCCAAAGCAAAATCTGAACCGACGACTCTATGACAAGGAACTATTGGAGCGAAAGGATTCAAAGCCATAACACGTCCGACAGCTCTTGGACTACCACCCACGACTTTTGCCACTAAACCGTAAGAGGCCACGTAACCTATTGGAATCAAAGAAACAGCTTCAATTACTCTTCTAGCATAAATGGATAAATGTTCAGTGACTAGAGGAAGACTTTGACTAGAGCCTATGCCATCATAGACGTTCTTCAATATTGCGATCACGTATTCAGCAAAAGCTGAAGGTTTCTCAAATTGTTGAAAGGGAACATTAAAAGGGATACTCCTCAACAAGTCCTGCAGAGCCTTGTTTTTGCTAGAAGCAAACGTTGTAGCGAATATTTCTTCCTCGTCGCAAGCAACTCCAAACCAGACACCTTCGATGTTCTTAGTGTAAAGCCCCATCATCTCATATCGCCTTTCAAAGCCTTTAGAGTTATTGGAGAATTTAGCTCTATATTAAGAAAGCCATGCCACTCGCAGACAGCGCGCGCGAGTAAAAAATTGATTAAGCTTAATAAGATGTATAGTTCGAGGATACTGATATCACCATATCGGAAAGGAAGGGTTAAAAGTGCAACCAACATCAGAACTTCTTAAAATACTTCCTGTCTTAGTGTGTAGAAAGGGGCAAGTTAAAGAAAATTTTATGCAGGAAAAAGTGAAACAGCTCGAGAAACACTTGAAAATTGACGCTCAAATCCTTGATTATGCTGTTGTTAATGACGAAAAAGATGTTACGCTTCTGAAAGAGGAAATAACTAAAGCAGATGTTATACTCTTATACAAGCCTCACTTAGGTCTAGGCGACTGCGTAGTCAAAATCTCTGAGTACAGGTTACCCCTAATCCTCTTCAACGCTGAAGGGATGGTAAACAATCCATTAGATGCTTTGGAATATATATACCCTAAAGAAGAGGCCTGGGTTGCTGTTGATCACCAAGACATAAATGACCGCTTGGTGGCCCTTTCAGCCCGGAAAAAGTTGAGAAGAACAAAGATACTAATCTTGAATGCTGACTATCCCCATTGGGAAAGGTTTCTTTGTCGCATTCATGGTGGCCGCGACGCCATCAGAGAGAAACTTGGGATAGAGCTAGAATATGTGAAAAGTAATGATGTGATACGAAGATGGGAAAAACTAGATGAGAAACGTGTTAAACCAGTAGCGGAGAAATGGATGAAAGAGGCGGAAAGAATTGTTGAACCTGAGGAAAAGGACGTCATAGCTGTCGCAAAGCTGTACCTCGTGATGAAAGACTCGTTGAATGAGAGAAAAGCGCAAGCAATAACAATGGGCTACGGCGAAAGCTCCTTACCCGTTCCGTGTTTTGCCTATGCCAACCTAAGGGATGAGGGAATACCGTCGGCCTGCGAAGCAGACATAATCTCGCTCCTATCAATGGTAATACTCCATTACATCACAGCAAAGCCTAGCTTCATGGGTAATACATTCATTGACACAACAGACGAAACTTTAATCCTTAGTCACTGTGTATGCCCCCGAAAGATGGAAGGATACAAAGCAAGCGCAACGCCTTACACGTTAAGACGTTACCATAGGGAAAAATTCCAAGGTAGCTTGACCGCTTTTTCTAAAATGAAAATGGGTCAAGAAGTAACTCTCTGCCGCCTGAGCGGTGACCTAAAGAGCATGCTGATTGCAAATGGGACAATTGTGGACTGCGCTGAGATGGATGAGGAGACGTACTGTAGGGCAAAAGCAAAGGTGAAGATCAGAAATCCACGGGAGTTTATCCATAAAACATCTGGAAACCATCATGTAATGGTTTACGGCGATCATAGACAACAGTTGAAGAAGCTAAATGATATTCTGGGCATCACCACAATTGAAGTGTGAAGCTTTATGACTAAGTTTAATAAGTTGACTGTGTATATCACCGAAGAAAGGTGAACCTGCATGGAAAATCAAGCGCAGCAGCCTCAATATCTTTGGGTTCCTGGAGCAACAACTGTTGGTGTAGTATGCCCCGATGGTGTCATCCTAGCTTCTGAAAAACGCGTTTCCTATGGTTATCTCGTTGTCAGTAAAGGCGGCAAAAAAGTTTTCAAATTAACAGATCATATAGGCGCGGCGTGCGCGGGACTAGTTTCTGACATGCAGATCCTTGTCAGAGAGGTCGAAGCTTACTCGAACTTGTTTAGGTTGGATGTTGGCAGATCGATTTCCGTGAGGTCAGCAGCGAAACTCATGTCAAATCTACTCTTCACTCGTCGATTGGCACCATTGATTACGCAAACCATTGTCGGCGGGCTAGATGATGAAGGGACATCGCTTTACGTGCTGGACGTTCTAGGTTCAGTAATACCAGACAAATATGCAGTCGTGGGTTCTGGAACAGAAATCGCCGTTGGAGTGCTTGAGGAAGGCTACAAGGAAGACCTAACAATGAAAGCGGCAAAAGACTTAGTGGTCAGATCTGTAAAGTCCGCCATAAGCAGAGACATCATGAGCGGCGACGGCATAGACTTTTTGCTAATAGCAAAGGATGGAACACGCGAAGAATCGACAAAATTCTAAATTCCAAAACTTTTTGCAAAAGTTTAAACGGACGCAACGCTTAAAGCTCAATCTCTGCGCAACAAACTATCATTATTGGCGGAGAGAGCATAGATTGTCATTTCAACTAAGCGAGAAGGAAGGAGAATTCCTAGTTCGGCTTGCGCGCAAAGCAGTGGAAGAATATTTAAAAACGGGCAAAAGCGTCAGCGTCCCAGAAGACATTCCTAAAAAACTTCAGCAGCTCTCCGGAGTATTCGTTACAATAAACAGCATAAAAAACGGAGAAAAAGAGTTGAGAGGATGCATTGGCTATCCATACCCCACAACTCCGCTCGCTCAGGCTGTTATAGAGTCAGCCATGAGATCGGCAACAGGAGATCCGCGTTTTTACCCGCTTTCGTTGAGCGAACTTGACCGTGTAGTTTTTGAGGTAAGCGTGCTCACGCCCCCACAGATAATAGAATTAAATAAAAAGAACGAATATCCATCAAAAATTAAAGTTGGGGAAGATGGGCTGATCGTTGAAAGAGGAATGTTCAAAGGATTGCTACTGCCGCAAGTTCCAGTTGAATGGGAATGGGATGAAGAGGAATTCTTATGCCAATGTTGTATCAAGGCGGGTCTCCCCCCAGATAATTGGTTACTCGATGGCACAAAAATCTACAAGTTTCAAGCCATAGTTTTTGAGGAAGAAAAACCCAAAGGAGAAGTGAAGCGCAAAGCTCTTGGCGGGAAATGATTCCGTGCGAGTTTATTTTGCTCCATGCGGCATCGGCTTAGGACATGTTGGAAGATGCATACCGATAGCAAGGAAACTGCTAGAAAAAAACGCTGAAGTAACGTTTTCCACTTACCGAGAAGGCATACGTTACGTTGAAGACGAAAAGTTTCCACTCATAAAGGCCCCGTCCATCGGCTTTCAGGTTAAACCAGACGGAAGCGTAGATTTTAGGCAAACGGCAGTTAATCCTGGTCCGTTTTTGGCTTCCTTCACCCTGTTGAAGCAGATTAGTGCTGAGTTGCAGTCTATTGGAAGTTTTAAGCCCGATGTTGTTGTTTCAGACTCTCGCATCTCCTCTCTATTGGCAGCGAGAATTCTAGGAATACCAAGAGTTTGCATCTTAAATCAGTTTCAGGTCATAATTCCACGGAAAAAACGTTTTCTACGCTTGGCAAAATTTGCAGACTCTATAACTCTTACGATTATTGGAAAAATGTGGACAAGTGGGAACACAGTTTTAATACCAGATTTTCCCATGCCGTACACCATTTGTGCTGGGAACCTGAACA
>CAZADP010000046.1:0-8100 GCA_964483905.1 uncultured Candidatus Bathyarchaeia archaeon
AAGATTTCTTTCAGGGGAAGACTTTCTTCATTAATTTTCTCTATCGTAGCTATTTCGTTGGATGCTACACTAACAATTGTTTTTGCTCCAGATTTAGCGAATCTCCACGTGTCTTTTCCTTCGGTGTCTATTGTGAAGTTTGGCTCTGGAATGTGCTTTATTGCAGCAATCTTGTAGCCTCTTCTTGTCAGCTCTTTCGTCAAAGTTTCTATTGTTGTTGTTTTCCCTGAGCTATTGCTTCCAACAACCGCGATTACAGTTTTTCCCAATTTTGTACCTCTGCTATTTTATCTCTTCCATAAAGATTTCTTCTAGCATTTTCCGATTTACATTAAGTTTTTTTGAGAGGTCTTTAACCCATCTGATGTAGCTTCTGAAAGTGTTTTGCAATATTTCTGCCTTCTCTCGTTCAGATAAATCCCTTTCTTCAGCGAGTAATAGAGCAAACCACTTGCCTATGTCTGAAAGTTGATAGGCTTTAACCCAAATCGCACGGCCTTTTTTCTCAATCTTCTCCATATCTTCCCCCAAAATTCCAAGCTTGGTTAAAGATTTTAAGTTCTCTATGATCGTTTTGTTTGAATAGGCAAGTTTTCTCACAAGTTCTCTTTGATAAATTTTGCTTGAAATACCTTGGGCAAGTGAAAATTTTAAAATGTCAACGGCTGCCTTCGAGCCGAAAATTGCACCAAGTATTTTGTTTTTTTGATCGGATGGAAGAAACACTACATACGGGTGTAAATTCTCGTTCACACTACTCACCTCAAAATGCTCTATCCTAATTTTGCTTTAAGTCTTATGGGTATTATCCAATAGGTTTTTAACACTCTAAGCCAATTCTATCGCGGTGTTCTAAAACGCCTATCAAAGAATGGGCTCCGACTGATGGAGACACATTCATAACTCAAGAGGGATTTGTCTTCAATGTTTTCGGGTATGAGCATCCAAAAAACCGAGTTATCGCATTTTTAAAGTACATCCCATCTAGGTACAGACCACTTTTCCATGTTGACCTCCTTGAAAGGACATGGAAACATGAACGGTCGGAACTTTTTCGAGCTGAAAAGCTCTACACGGCACAGAATTATCAAAGTTTTCTGGAAACTTTTCGGAAGAATTTCCTCAATTACGTGTATTTTTGTCCTTTTAGACGGAAGGATGTGATTAGCGCACCATTAGGCTCAGTTAGAGAAGTATATGTGCCAAGAGAGTGCTTGAATGTTGTAGCTAAACTGAACCATAAGGATAGTTTGCAGAAAATGATGCTAGCCTTCATCAATCTGCTTTCGAGTGAATCGGGCATAGCCACCCAAGATTTTGGGATTCATGGCTCCATAGCCTTAAACATGCACACAATCGAATCTGACATAGACATTGTTGTTTATGGCGCACAAAACTTTCGCAAACTAGAGAGAACAATACAAAAACTTGTTGACGCAGGAACATTAAGCTACCTTTTTAATAACCGTCTAGATGCCGCAAGAAAGCATAAAGGCCGTTACTTAAACAGGATTTTCATGTACAATGCGGTTCGCAAACCAGAAGAGATCAATTCAGCATTTGGAACGCATAATTTTACAACACTCACCTTCGTCAAATTTTCTTGCAAAATCAAAGACGATAGTGAAGCCATGTTCCGTCCAGCAATCTATAAGATCAAAGACTGCAAACCAGCTGATCCCGTCTCAGTTTTTCCTAAGGAAAAGATTCCCGAGCTTGTTGTTTCCATGATTGGATGCTACAGAAACGTCGCCAAAAGAGGCGACAAGGTTAGAGTTGCGGGAATGCTGGAACGCGTTGAAAACCTAGAAACAGGTGAAATCTTTCATCAAGTTGTTGTCGGAACTGGCACCAACGAGGAAGAGTACATTTGGCCATTTTAAGACTCAGAGATCGTGACGCAATCACGACAAAAGAGGGACTAATTTTCCGTGTTTTTGGCTACTCTCATCCGTCAAACGCCTATATATGCGACGCTGAATATGCATCATCAGAAATCTTCAAATCAACCAACCCAAAGGCTTTCAGAAACAAGGGAAAACTTGTTTTCTATAAGTTTTATGAGGATGAGGGATGGAAGTTTATCCAAAATCATTTTCTGCAATACATGATTTTTCATGAAATGCTTCGCAAGAAGGTTGTAGGTGTTGAGTACCCTGATATAGTGGATGAGCGAAAGCCAGACGAGGAGCTGAGGAAGCTTATTGAAACGGAACCGAAGGATGAGCTTCTTTTGGCTTTGCAAAACGTTCTAGAGCTCGTAACCAAACATTCTGGTTTGTTAGTGAAGAATTTTGGTGTTTTCGGTTCCTTGCTTCACGGATTTTACCATCCAAAATTCTCCGACATAGACTTAATCACTTACAGCAGAGAAAACAAAGTCAAATTGTGCGAAACTCTGCAAGAATTGTATAAGGATAGGCGTTCTCTGCTTAGGAATGAGTTCGAGAGTGATGAGTCAATTAAAGGAAAGAATTGGAGGTTCCAAAATTATAGCCCCCAAGAGTTTGTATGGCACCAGCAAAGGAAAATGGTTTACGGGTTGTTTAACGACAAAAAAACTGGAAGAATTATCAAAACAGAGTTTGAGCCTGTGAAAGACTGTCGAGAAATAAGAGACGAGCATTTTTCTGAAACAAAAATTATGCAGAAAGGCTGGGTCAAAATGTTCGCACGAATAACAGAAGACCAAGATGCCTCCTTTATTCCATCAGTCTACGGTATCGAGCCTCTAAAAATTTTAATCGTAGCAACTGGAGCTGATAAAGCCAGCCGCATAGTTTCTTACATGGAGGAGTTTCGAATGCAAGCCCATAGGGATGAGGAGGTTTATGTTGAGGGGAACTTGGAAGAGGTTACGAATCCTAAGGGCATCTTTCACCAAGTAACATTGACGTACTGCCCTAGATACTATGAGCAAGTTTTGAAGGTTGTACCAGCTTAAAGGCTATGCCAGCACCATATAGTCTGAAGGCTTATTTCCAAGCAGTAACCTAAAATACTCACGATTTTGTCTATCGTCTATAACACGTTCAACTTTTCCTTGCACAAGGACAACATCGCCATTCCTGGCCTGCTCACAAAATCTGCCTCGAAAAGATGCTATTTCCTCAACTGGAAAGCCGACTCCTTCTTGGAAGCCCCCATTTTTGATTTTATAGCTGCATGGCGTGAAAATAGCTTCTGAATCATCCTCAATTTCCGCTTGTATCTTGGCATAACCAACATTTTTATAACGTATAGCGCCATACTCGGAGTAAATCTCGCTCCGATCCCTAACAAACCGTATAAAGTATTCTTTATTTTTGAATTTGCCTTGCAAAACTTTTCTCGATTCCGTTCGAACGAAATCATCGAAAGATGTTTGTGTGTCCTTGAAGCGAAAGCGGAAAAGCCCTTTCAATTCGTCCGTGGAGTACGGTTTCACTGGACTATCCGAGTACTGCATCAAAATCTCCAAAGCTTTGTGGACTCTTCGGCAGTTTTCGCTTCCGTAAATTATCGGATCGATATCAGAGTTTGGCTTATGCAGCTGAGCGAGGAGCGATCCTGAAACTCCAATTTTACTCCACGGCACATTCGCTGAACGTTTTAAAAGCGCGAGAAACTCCAGTGCCTCTACCTCTAGCTCGTCTAGCATTTTGCTACGTCGAAGTTCTCCTAAACGGTCAACGGGTTTATAATAGCATTTCACATCTTCTAATGGTACCTCACAAAGCTTTTCGTCAAAAATAGGGTCGTAAACTATGTACTTCGGAAAATTCTGCTCCAGAAGCTTGAAACGTGCAGAAATATTGTAAACTTTCCTGTACATGGTACCTTCATGCCCACGATTACCATAAGAGTCAGGAATGAACCGAGGAAAAGCAATAACCTTGCCTGGAGGATGAACCAAGCCTTTAACGTCGAATATTATCCCATTTGAATCTTCAAGAAGATCTCCTTCAGCAGGGGTTATTTTCATACATGCCCTTAGTCCTAAGTTTATTATTTTCGAATTAATAGGTTTGTTCTACGTAGGGCTAGTATTAAGCCGACTCCGAGAATGGTTGCAATTATTGTGAATGATATTCGTTCTATTGCAGAAACTGGTATCATATACATGAACAGTGCAGGAATATCTGGCAAGCCTAACGGATTCAAGAAATAATTTTCAACAACAGAAAATGGAATAAAAATGTCGATGACATTTATGAAGATTAGGTTTCCAAGCATATGATCTGCAATTATTCCACAGTAGCTCGCTACAGAAACGGCTAAGACAAAGGAGCTTCTGCCGATTCCAAACAGGCTATAAACGATTATGATTCCTCCAACTAAAAACATGGGCAGAGATAAGTGAGGAAGAATCCACAGGTCGGTTGCATATGGCCGTGTGAACATATAGGCTATTACCATGATTATGATCCCTACAAGGAGAGGAACCGACTTCACCCGCCAGCCACTCCCTTTAACTTTTTCCTCATTGAATGCATCTGCAAGTCGATCCCTTGTAGCAAGTATCAAGGCAAACCCTGCAATGTGAAGAACAGGATAAAATGGAGCCCTTTGACCTACACCTGTCAGATACCACCCTAGAATTAGTAAACCTAGGATTGTAGAAGCTAGTATCCATCCTCTGATTTTATTTTTGTTGCTACCAGAGCTTTTCTGTGTGAGGAATCCAGCGACTAATGCAGCGACTGCTGGGCAAAATGAAGTAAGAATGCTGAACTGGTTTCCAGCGGTAATTAATCCTCCAATGAGTGCGGCCAGAAAGCCGAGATATGGACCTATGATTACACCATAAATCGGTGCCAATATCGGGTCAAATTTGATGGTTGCATCAGGCACTCCTACTATAGGGATTCCGGGCAAGATTTTAATAACAACTGCTGAAAAAGCTGCGAAAACCGCCACAAAGGCGACGTCTTGTGAGGAAAGTTTGAACTTCATGATTTCTCGCCTGTATTTTCCTTCATTGGTGTGTAATTTTTTACATAATGTTAATAAACTTTCCTATGTTAATGATATTTGCAAGGAGTGCCTTTACAAATGCATTTAAGTGATAAGGCAAAGCATATTTCAAAATGTCTGGAATTGGCTATTCTCTTTGAAGTTAGTGCCGATAAACCCGGAAATGTAAATTTGACAGTTGGCTTTGAAGGCACCCGTTATGAGCATTTTCTTGCTTCAGCAGTGGCAGCTGCACCTTATTTTGAAAGGGCTGCAGAACAAGGAATTGCAGTTTCACAAGGAGATATCTCGCTTGGCAACATTGAGGTTGGACGAATCATTAGGGATTGCATAGTTGACGTTAATGCTTGGCAGCGAGGCGGCAACACGCTGCTAGGCACGATAACTTTGCTCTCTCCCATAGCTGTGGCCGCCGGAATGACGCCGACAAAACAAGAATGCGTTTTTGAAATTTCAGAGGTTAGAAGAAACTTGAAACCTGTTTTAGAGTCAACAACGCCAAAAGACGCGGTTGACGTCTACGAAGCAATTAGAATCGCTGGTCCCAGTGGGCTTGGCAAAGCTCCAGACTTTGATGTGAACGATCCAGATTCTGTAAATAGGATAGTTAAGGAGAATGTTCCTCTTTATCAGGTCTTCAAGATAGCTTCAGAATATGACACGGTTTGCTCTGAATGGATCAACAATTACCCCATAACTTTCGACGTCGCCTATCCCCATCTACTCAAGCAACTCGATAAAAGTAAGGATCTAAATGCATCCACAATTCACACATTCTTGAAGGTTCTAGCCGAATATCCAGACACTTTTATAGCGAGAAAAGTTGGCTTTGACAAGGCTCGTGGAGTTTCATTAATGGCAGAAGAGGTTTTGAAACTTGGCGGACTTGAGACTTCAGCAGGTAGGGAGAGACTTCGCGAGTTTGATCTGACGCTTAGAAAATCCAGCAATCTTCTGAATCCCGGCACTACCGCAGATATCATAGCTGCAGCTTTGGCTTTGTGCGTTCTTGGCGGATATCGGCCTTAGACTTTACTTTTCTACCCATCTTCTGTAGAGAAGAACGCCGATTCCGTATAGGATTATTGCGGACATTGAAAGAGTTGCCATGGGCAAAAATAAGTCGCTTAACGTGGCGTTTCGTATCATTATGTCTCTTAATGCTTGAGCTGCATACGTCATTGGTATCATGCGGCCTATTTGCTGCATGTAAGTTGGCAGATAGTCAATTGGGAAATACATTCCTGTAAAGAACTGAAGCACAATGGCAATGGTTGTAGCGGCGTTTGATGCTTCTTGAGGAGCTCTACCAATACACGATATTATCAAGCCTAACGCTATGCCGTTCATTGAACCTAAAAAGAATATTGGGATAAGCAGTGGGACATTCCAGGTTAGTTTTGGACCAAGCAGAACTGCAGCCAAGACAGCCATGACAACAATTGATATTACTGTTTGGACAAGAGCAGCAAAAGTTTTGCCCAATAACATGTTTATTGGATGAATGGGCGAAGCTCTGATCTTTTTGAGCGTGCCTTTTTCCCTTTCGAAAACGATCGCCCCAGTGGAGACGACCATGCTTGAAAACAAAAGCGGATAGGTTAACATGCCTGGAACAATGTTCTCTTTGTAGCCTACTTTCTCTCCTACCACCGAGATTTCAGTACTCACCATTATCGGCTCCGCATAGTTGGGATTGAACTGCTTATAGTATTCTGTAAAGAAGGTTCCAATGCCGTCGTCAATTAGCCGGGCCACGTCAGGATTAGTTCCATCTACAACCAGTGACACGTTTGAGCGTCCCATAATAAGGCTTTGAGTGAAACCTTGAGGGATTATTAAGACGGCACGGACGTTAGTCGCGTTCAAGTCATGAAAGGCATCAGTTCTGTTAGCAAAGCTCTTCAAAGTCAGAAATCCTGTGTTGTTGAGCCCCGATATTATGCTTTCAGTTATTGATGTCTGTCCATCTTCGTTTACGATTCCCACGTTTGCGCTGAATGGTATTTCTCTTCCGAAAATCGCTGTGAAAAGCAACAGTATCATTACTGGAAATGCTATTGTCCAGAAGATTGTTCCCTTTTCTCTGAAAAACGTTTTGATGTCTTTTACAGCTATGCCTATTATTGAGTTCATTGAGGCACCTCCGTGAGTTTTCTTCCGGTTAGCTTGAGGAAAACGTCTTCTAGGGTTGGCTCAACGATTTCGATTTTTTCCACCAAAACTCCTTGCAAATTCAGTTTGTTTGACACTTCCGCCATAATTTCCCAGGGATTCGGCGCAAAAACCTGGATTTCATCATCTTTCAACGTGCTGCTGTATCCTTTGAGAGTTGAGAGCGCCCTCCTTATCTGCGAGTCTTTCACCTTAACGTGGATTGACGGTTCTCCCCCAATTGTCTCTTTGAGAACATATGGTTTGTCAAGCGCGACGATTTTTCCTCTTTCCATAATGGCGACTCTATCGCAGATTTCGTCAGCTTCGTACATGTCGTGAGTGGAGAGAAGGACCGTTTTACCGTAGCTCTTGAGATTTTTGATTAGTTCCCAAAACTCTCTTTTCACATTAGGGTCAAAACCAACGGTAGGCTCGTCTAAAATGACCAGGGGCGGGTCATGAATGATTGACGCTGCAAGGTTTGCCCGTCTTTTCATTCCACCAGAGAGTTGTTGAACCCTTCTGTTCAAAAACTCTTCCACACCCAGAACCTTACAAGAGAATTCGATTCTCTCCTTGAATCTCTTGGAACTGAGCGAATAGAGGGAGGCCGCAAAGGCAAAATTTTCACGCACAGTCAGCAAGTCATAAAGCAAAGTTTCCTGAGGGCAGAATCCAATTGACGCTCGGACTTTTGGGGAATCCCTAGTCAGATTATAACCGTGAATCATTACTTTCCCGCGGTCGACTCTTCGCAAACCACAAAGTATCTCCATCAGCGTCGTTTTACCAGCGCCGTTAGGACCCAAGAGTCCGAAAATTTCCCCTTCTTCAACAGAAAAAGAGACCCCGTCAACAGCTTTGACTTCACCATAGTGCTTTGCTAGGTCCTCAACTTCTATAATCATCCTTTTCACTGGCCCTTTTTACACACGCGCGAATTCTCTAAAACATTCACGATGTTTTTCAGAGGATTATAAAAACATT
>CAZADP010000047.1:0-8040 GCA_964483905.1 uncultured Candidatus Bathyarchaeia archaeon
GGTGGGCGATGACGACTCTGGCCCCGCTGAATCCCGTATGATTGGGATCTTGAGTGCGGAGAGCCCGCCTAGCTCATTTCTCTGCTGGTTTCTCCCAGAGTTCAAGCATTTTCTTTTTGAGTTCTCTGCGCTTTCTGTGTAGGAATCTGTAGACCGTGCTGTGTTGGCTCCCTTGAATTAACATTTGTATTGCTTCCCTGGCTATTTGGGCCTGCTCAACATTTCCAATTATGCTGACTGTGTGCCCGTAAACAGCCACGTTAGTGTCTGTTAGTTCTTCGATTATTCGGCGGGTTTTGCCATTCATTCCGATTATTCGCCCTTTGACTCGCTGAATGTCTGATTCGGCCCTTCCGAAAATAGTCCGTAAGTCTAAGACGTCTAGGATAGCTTCTTCGTCGCGGATTAAGCGAAACGCATGTTCAGGGGAGACACCTCTTCCGATGGCAGTTATGACATCTTTTGCCTTAAAAAGCACAGATGGATCATCAGACTTTTCAGTAGTCATGACTGTGATGTCGCCTGATTCGCTATCTATTTGAAGTTGGACTGAAAGCTTTTCTTCAATGCTTTTCTTGATTCTACCCTCAGGCCCTATCAGAACTCCGACTCGCTCTTTAGGGACTTTTAGAAACGTGCTAGGTTTTGCCATGACCAGTAACCATCCTATAACATTCTTCAATCGAAGGAACCTCAATGCCTGACTTGGCAAAAAATCTGTTCAAATTAGTCAAATCTCTATGCAGAAGAAAGTCTGCCATGGGATGCGAAAGCGGAACAGCCTGGGAAACATCAAACAATACTGGACGGCCCTTCCAAATCATAATGTTGTATTCGCTTAGATCTCCGTGAACAAGCTCTGCCTTTTGGTAAAGACGCCTTAAATAAGTAAAAAGAGTTCTGTATATTTTCTCGGGCCTTTCTGGCGGCAGTTCCTTCAGAGAGGGGGCGCTTACACCATTTTTTCCGATGAAACCCATGATGAGCACATTGTTTTTTACAGCAATTGGCCTCGGCACCCTCACTTTCGCTACTGTTGCCTGCTCCAAATTCTTGAATTCCTTCTGGGCCCAAGCAAAGATTAGTGAGCGTGTGTCACGTCTGACACCTTTAAATCTAGAGTCTCCCTCGATATACTTCAGTATGCCTTTGCGAAACTCCGCTGAAACAGTTAAGTAAATCTTTATGGCCAATTCGTTCGCCTCCTTGTCTTTTCCCCAGTAAACTCGCGACTCTTTCCCGGCTTTAACAACTCCATGAATCTCGCTTATTGTACCTTTGTTCAAAAAATCGTAGATTACCATGAGGGTCGAACGGTCGAAAACCTCTTCCAAAACCTCGTACTCTTCACTTCGCTTTTCCTTCATCAACTGTTCAATCTCATAACTTCTTTCTTTTTTTTGAAGCTTTTTTTCAACTCGTTTCCGAAAAGACACTTGTCTTTCTCCACTCATATAAAACTAGATTGCCAAGTGCCCTTTTTTCCGAAGCCATTCCGCCTGTGACTTTGCGTAGCGCCAAATCAAATCCCCACGCTTGTCAGACTGAAAATCCCATGAAGAAACCAAAACAACATCCCCTTCACGTATCCAAACCCTATGCTTCATTTTTCCACGAATACGGCACAGACGCTCATTTCCATCTTGACATTTGACCAAAACACGGTCGAAACCGAGCAGGTTAATGGCTACGCCTAAAACATCGTTTGCGGATGGAAGCACCACCTCGCTCAGTTCTTCCTCGGTTATGACCTTCTTCTTACCCAATCAAGCACCTCAAGCCATTTCTCTAAAAGAAGTATGCAACTCCCTTAAAAGCATGCTTATATCCTGCCCGTTTAGGCACTAAAGTTTTGACGATGACCTGCCACAATTTTTCGTCACTAACACATGTAACAAAACAATAGAAGATTTTTACAGAAAGTATTATGCCTCGATTGAAAATTATTATCTAGTGTGCGACAGGAAATAAGATGGAAACGTCGAGAATTAGAAAACATTTCCCTGCTATTATTAGGAGCAATAGAATATGTACAAATAATGCTGCGACCACCCAGATTCCTCAGGATCTGATAGATCTATCCAATAAGTTATATTTGGAGTATGAGAATGTTCATAGGGGACAGTCGACAGCCTCGTTAAAGATTACCAAAAAGTTTGAAGAAGCATACAAAACAATCAAAGCAGGGGTAAAGCATAGAGAGGACATTGCTGACTAGCAATGATGCTTTTATGAGTCCTCGAACACCGCAACTGAAACTAAATCTGTGGCTGGAGATTGCTTCCAAGTGCCAGTGACGAACACGGCTTTAATGGGCGAAGGTAGAAAAGGAAATCTGCCTCACAAAAGAATCCAAGTTTGAACATACAAGCTCCTTCAGAGATGCAACAGCTTCTGACCATTCGTTCTAGATTTTCACTATTTGAGCGTGCGGCACCCCTTCTATGCTTAGTATTGCTTCCGGGTGCACGTAGCCTTTTTCGATGGCTTTCTTGACAACGTTTTTGCCTATCATGTTCACTATAGTCGAGTTTTCTATCATGGTTAAAGCTTCTTCAATACTTACTCTTGCACCACTGTAGAATTCTTCTTTGACGTTGAAGACTATTTTCCCTTCCCGTAATGTTTTGCCCAGTATTTCAGCGTCACATATGGCTAAAAGCAAGTTGTTTCCGATCTTTTTGAGGTTCATGTAGACTTCCAATGTTTAGACGCTCTTATAATTGCCTGACAGAGGACTTTGCTCCGCACGCCTCACACACTAAAAACGATAGGCGTTTCTCCTTTACAATCTTTGTGTCTGGACGCCTGCAGACCGGACATGTAACAAAGCTTTCCATATATCTCTGTATGAGCCTTCCTAAAGTTTCCTGCGAAAACTTCCCTTGAAAAATAGCCCTCGACTCATGCATAGTCGCGGCTGTTGCCATCTCGCGGGTCAAGAACTTCAATAGATGTTGCGGGTCGCGATCTAATGCATCAGCTACTTCTCTAAAGTTGTGGACTATTGTGCGCATTCCTATTGTTGAAGTGTTTAGCCTAGGCAGTTCTAAGCGTTCATGTTTTGAAGCAACCTCTGGAATTTGGGAACGTGCCCGCTTCAGTAACCCTTCGTAGTCATATTCCATCTCTTGTTCCTCAAAGCAGACATGATGTATCATACAAGATAACACTTTCGCAAGATCTTCTATTATGAACTAGTTTGTGCGCGTTCTTTCAATGAGACTAATCCTGTCGGGCGCATACTCATGCCTCAAGAGAATTCATAGCCTGAGTAGGATTTGGAAATGTAAGTTTAGACACCAAGTATTCATAGCAAGCTGTTGCAACAAAAGGAACACAATAATTAGCCTTAAGCGCTAAATCCTTAGAATGTTAAGTCTACAGGAAGAAACAAAGAGGAAAAGTAGTGACAGAGCAACAGAAAATCGGGAAAATTGAAGAATTAACCCAGAAACTTTCAGCATTAAAAGAGCAGAGTAACAGACTAGACGCTGAAGCAAAAACGTGGGCGGAGAAAAGAAACAAGTTCAACGAGAAAACCAAAAAACTGCGGACCGAAATATCTGAACTCAAAAATGAACGCGACAAGTTAAACGAGATTGTCAAAGAGCAAAAACTGCAACGAAATGATACAGGAGCAAAAATTAGGCAAAAAATCGAAGAAATAAGGGAACTAAGGCAAGAAACTAAAGCTCTAGCCAAGAGAAAGCCTTCGAGAAGCCTTCAAGCCCTAGAAAAGGAGTTTGAAAGCATTGAGTGGAAAATTCAAACAACGCCTCTAGACTTGCGCGAAGAAAAGAGGCTCATCGAGCAGGTAAAAGTGTTGGAAACTCAACTAAACATTCTCAGGAAACTTGACCAATCCAATCAAAGGATCCTTCAGTTTCAGGCTGAATTAAAGACTCTTGAAACCAAAAACAGTCTTTATCATGAAAAACTAACGGAGACTGCACGAAAAAGTCAAGAAATTCACAAAAGGATGATAGAGAAAATTGATGAACTAAAAAAACTTAAAATTGAAGCAGACAGCCTGCATAAACTCTTTCTGGAGGCAAGAGACAGGGCAAGGCCATTTCAACGAGAAATTGTAGAAATTTCGGAGCAGATAAAACTATTGAGGGGTGAGATTCGTCAAGAAGAAGTGGAGAAAAAGAAGATGAGTGAGAAGGTTCTTCGCGAAAAGCTTGAAAAACAAGCACGGGAAAAACTGAAGCGTGGGGAAAAGTTAACTTGGGAAGAGTTCCGACTCCTCGGTGAAGATGAGGAAAAAGCGCAAGATTAAAGTGAAACACCTGTAGATAATATTGGAGAACAGAGAACAAGATGGCTACAAAAGAAGCTCAAGAGAAAGGCCAAAAAAGAATTCTCATTTTATGCGTGGACAGAGATGGAGATTTAGGAGCAAAGGCTGGAATTAAAACCCCTGTCATTGGAAGAAAAGAAAATCTTGACGCGGCAACAGGTTTGGCTTTACATGATCCAGAAGAGCCTGACGCGAATGCAATGTTCGAAACAATCCGTCTTTACGACCGGTTACAAAGCGAGAACAAACCAGAAGAAGTTTTCGAGATCGCAGCAATATCCGGCTCCGAGCTTGGCGGAGTTGGAGCAGATAGAAAAATTGTCGCTGAACTAAACGAATTATTAGGTTACTTTCCCGCCAAGGAGGTAATTCTAGTTACTGATGGTTATTCGGACGAAGCGGTTCTGCCACTTATCGAATCTAGGGTCCCAGTTTCATCGGTTAGGCGAGTAGTTGTGAGACACAGCGCAACAATTGAAGAAACAGCCGCCTTGTTCACGCGATACCTAAGAATGATTGTGGAAAACCCCCGCTATTCCCGTATCGCATTAGGCTTGCCAGGGCTCTTGCTTATCATCTTAGGGATTCTCTGGATTTTCGATCTGGTTGAGCATTATCTTCGGGCTTTTCTCCTTGTTTTTGGTGCCTTTATGCTTGTAAAGGGGTTTGGAGTTGACAAGGCAGTCAAAAACCTCTATCGATGGATAAAGGAGTATTCTCCGCCGCCATTGCGCATACAGATTTCAAGCTTCTCCATGGTCGTCGGCGCCCTGTGCATAGTTGTTGGTACTTACTTGGGATGGGCAAATGCTGCGCAGTTTGTCGGAACTCCACCGGACTTAGCGGGATGGCTCAGCATCTTACCAAGGATGACCGGTCTTTTTATTCAAGGTTCTATCGATCTCATTATTGTGGGTATTTGTGTAACCCTGTTGGGAAGGGCGATACGCTGGTATCTCGAACGCGATGCCAGGTTACTACGTAACGCAGCCCTCATAGTCTCGATTGCATGGTCCAGGCAGATTCTCTACGGGGTTTCTGACCTTTTAATTGACCCGTCCATGGGAACTGAAAAATTGATTTTCTCTATAGCTGTTGGGATATTAATAGGCGTGGCATCCGTTCTGGTTATATTCGTCATTCATAGATCAGCAAGAGAATTTTTTGAGGAGACTGAAGAACAGGTTGAAGAGTTTGAAGAAGGCTAAAATTGCGATTATTGGCGGAACTGGTTTTGAACGGTTATTTGAAGGCGCTGAGGAAACACAGATAAAGACACCTTACGGTGGAGCTCCATCCTTATCTTATGGGAAAATAGGGGGCAAAGAGGTGGTTTTCCTTTTGAGACATGGCCCAAGTCATTCTGTCCCTCCGCATAGAGTAAATTACAAGGCAAACGCATACGCACTTTATAAAGTGGGCGCGGAGAGAATCATAGCTATAAACGCCGTTGGTGCCATCAACCGTGATCTTAAACAAGGTGACATTGTTATTCCTCATGATTTTATTGATTTCACAAAGCTTCGCTCCACAACTTTCTATGATGAGCCCCCCGTGACACATGTTGATGTTTCTATTCCTTATTGCCCTGAAATTAGGAAGCTCCTAATTGGGACTGCACAAAAACTTGAGCGTCATGTTCGAGATCGGGGGATTCTGGTCTGTACTGAGGGCCCTCGTCTTGAGACTCCAGCAGAAATTGAAATGTTTAGGCGTTTAGGCTGCGATGTTGTTGGGATGACTGGGATTCCAGAGGCTGTCCTAGCAAGGGAGCTTGAGATGTGCTATGCAACTATTTGTTTTGTTTCAAACATGGCAGCCGGCATGCAAGAAAGATTAACGCCGCTTGAAGTTTCCAAAATCTCCGAGAAGCTGATGCCAAAAATAGAGCAACTCTTAATTGAGACTGTAAATGCTTTACCTTTCAAACGTGAAGGCAACTGTCCATGTGCAAGTGCGCTCAAGTATGCGAGGTTTAGATAGTGCTTAAAAGATTTCTTTCAGTCATTGGGGCCTACAAGTTTTATGAGAAATGGCTATGGTATCAGGTTAAGAACGGCGTGAAACTGGAGCACATAGCAATAGTTTTGGATGGAAATAGAAGGTGGGCTTCTGAGAAGGTTCTGGACCCTTGGCTTGGCCACGAGATTGGGGCTGAAAAAGTTGACGAGTTGCTTGAATGGTGCCAAAAACTTGATGTCAAATGTATAACTCTTTATGCTTTTTCTACAGAAAACTTTCGCCGCCCAAAGGATGAAATTGAAGAAATCATGCGCATTGCGGAAGAAAAGTTTCGCGAGATACTAACAGATGAGCGGATCCACAGAAACAAAGTACGCGTTAAAGTTATTGGCAGGGTGAACCTGCTACCCGAGAGTTTGCAGCAGCTCATAGTGAATGTAGAAAAGGCGACACAAGACTATGATGAACACTTCCTAAACATCGCTTTCGCTTACGGCGGAAGGGCCGAAATAGTCGATGCGGCGAAGAAAATTGCGGAAAAAGTGCAGGAAGGGGAATTGAGTCCTGAAAAGGTCGACGAACAGATATTTGAACAACATCTGTATACATCACATATGCCTAAACAGGATCCAGATCTAATTATTAGGACTTCAGGTGAAGAAAGATTAAGCGGCTTTCTACTGTGGCAGTCCGCTTACAGCGAACTTTGCTTCTTGGATGTTTATTGGCCTGATTTTCGTCTAATTGATCTCTTGCGAGCCGTTAGAACTTTTCAAAACCGGAAAAGACGCTTTGGTGCCTGAGTGAAGTTAGGTTCTTTTTTTGGCGCTTACAATTGAGATGACTTCTCTATCTTTGATTATGTGGTCTTCTCCAACTCTTTTTCTTTCTCTTGCTTCAACCGCGTAGATGAAGCTTTCTCCTAGTTCGGTGTGAACTATGTATGCAAGTTGGCGAGCTGTTGTTCCGTAAGGTACAAGGTAGACGTCTGGCAATACCCTCCCGTTATGATCTGCTAGGTGCTCTAAATCCTCAACTGGATAAACCGTAATCATGCTTAAGAGTTTGAAGAAAGCCATGTTTATCGCTTCTTGAACGCCTGTTGAACCCAATTTTAGCAGAATTTTCTCTCTTATGGTTTCCAAAGCCTTAATTTGGTTTTCAGTTAGTTTTTCTGGACTTTCTATTTTGAAGTTGCAATCTCCGGGTCTGTAATCTATTAGTTGCTTTTCCGAAGCTCTTCTTAAGGCGAGTTCTGCTTCTGCGCAACAAGGAACCACGAGATAATTCAGTTTTTTCAGTCTTTCTAAGTTCTCTTCAGCTGTGGGTATGTCTATTTTATTTGCTACTATTAACATTGGTTTGGCGATTTGTCTCATTGTATCCACAAATTTCAAAAAGTCTTCTTCACTCCAAGCAGTGGGCTTATCAGCGTTTAGTCCCGCTCTTCTTACTGCTTCAAAGATGTGGCTTCTTTTTATTGCCAAGCCGCTTAATCTTTCTTCCAGCATTGAGAAAAGGTCTTTTGATTCAGATTCTACTGTTCTGGCTATCTTGGGCCAGTCTCTTTTTAGTATGTTCGCCATCCACATGGTTATCTCGCGTTCCAAAAATTTAACATCCTCTAAGGGGTCATGTTCGCCGGGCTTACAGAGCCTTCCCTCAATATCTGTTCCTCCAGAAGCGTCAACAATATGGATTAGGGCGTCAGCCTTCCTAATTTCGTCCAGAAACTGGTTGCCCAAACCTCTTCCTTGCCACGCACCTGGAAC
>CAZADP010000048.1:0-7664 GCA_964483905.1 uncultured Candidatus Bathyarchaeia archaeon
TTCCAGAACTTCCAAATAAGCGCATTTTACCCTTAACAACTTCTTTCATGGCTTCTCTTGCTGGACCCAAAATTTTTCTAGGGTCATATTCTTTCGGTGAATTTGTTAGAACTTCGCGTACTGTCGCTGTGAAAGCAAGCCGCAAATCTGTGTCAATGTTTATTTTCGCAATTCCTAAAGATATGGCTTTTCGGATGTGTTCTTCTGGGATGCCTTTTGCTCCAGTCAGTTCAGCCCCGTATTTGCTGGCTTTTTCAATTATCCATGCAGGTACGCTTGAGGCTCCATGTAAAACTAGTGGCGCATCAATCTTTTTGCTAACGAGTTTTAGTCTTTCAAAGTCAAGCTTGGGTTCAGCCTTGAATTTGTATGCGCCATGGGAGGTGCCTATTGCAACTGCTAAGGCATCGACACAAGTTTTCTCAACAAATTCTTTGGCTGTATTGGGGTCGGTTAAGACGGCCTCTTTTTCTTCGACCGTTTTCTCTTCTACTCCTGCGAGCCTTCCAAGTTCGGCTTCGACAGAAACTCCTTTTGGGTGTGCAAGATCAACTACACGCTTCGTTAAGGCAACATTTTCTTCGAACTTTAAGAAGGAGCCGTCGATCATTACTGAAGTGAATCCTGCTACTACGCATTTGGAAACGGTTTCAAAGTCTTCGCCGTGGTCGAGGTGCAGAGACATGGGCACCGATGTGGATTCTGCGGCTGTTTTAGCGATTTTGGATAGATAGGCCAGGCCACCGTATTTTATGGCGCTTGGCGTGATGGCAACGATAACCGGGGATTTCTCCTCTGCTGCTGCTTCTGCCACGGCTAATAGAGTTTCGAGGTTGTTAATGTTGAAGGCGCCAACTGCGTAAGCCTTTTTTCTAGCTGGAACCAGCAGATCTCTATTTGTGACGAGCATGTTTTTCACTGCTGACTGGTAATAATTATGGATCAATATAAATCGTTTTTATAATTTCAATCAAGATTCAGGATTCTTAGTATAAATCAGTATTAAACTCTACTTCGACTGACTGTTAATTGCGCGCGGTGTTTTCCCGCTAAGATAAAGGCTATTTCTTTTAAGTCTTCGATCATATTTTTGTTTGAAGTGTTACCGTATGGATTTAAACGAAAAAATCAGAATCCCGAGAATTAAAGTAAAAAGAGTTGATAACTCGCCGCATGTTATTGACCCGTCTAAGCTCAGACGTTTCAGTAGCAAAAACACAATTTTTGAAAGAGTGATTTGGGATACCTTGTGGGAAGGCTACAAGTGGATGTATGATGAAAAAGTGCTTAACATAGTTGAAGAGGGAAAACCCGGCTATTCAAGAGTTGACTTTGCTTTGGCCTATGCTTCTTGGGTAGTGCATGACGCTTTTGAAGGTGGCTTTTCGCGGATGAAGATCAATCGATATAGAGTTCCAGTAGCTACGATTGGAGTTGATTGGACGAAGACGAAGTACATGGTTGACGATCCGCATAAGATGAGCGCTTTTGTAAAGAGGGCGGCAAGGATTTTCGGTGCGTCGCTGACTGGCATTTGCAAACTTAACAGGGACTGGCTGTATGCAGAACCAAATGTTCCGGAGAAATTTGGAAGCGTTATTGTCATGGCGGTTGAAATGGATTCGGATGGAATTGCAACTTCTCCAACAGCTCTCGCGGCGGCTGCTACAGGTGTTGGCTACTCAAAAATGGCGTTTATTCTTGCATGCCTAGGCGAGTTTATCCGCAATCTGGGGTATGAGGCGATTCAGTGCGGAAATGACACGGCCCTGAGCATTCCGCTTGCGGTTGACGCTGGACTTGGAGAATTAGGTCGAAATGGCTTACTGATAACGCCTCGGTACGGTCCAAGAGTGAGACTCTGCAAAATTTTCACAGACCTTCCGCTTGAACCGGATAAACCGATAGAGTTTGGCGTAAAAGAGTTCTGCAGAGAATGTAAATTGTGCGCGAAAAATTGTAGGGCGAAGGCAATTTCTGTGGATGATGAGCCGAGCTTTAACATTGCATGCCACTCTAATAATCCGGGAACGCTGAAATGGTATGTGAATACGGAATTATGCTACTTGTTCTGGTGTGAAAATGGCATAGACTGTTCAACATGCATCAGTGTTTGCCCATACAACATAGCGTCGTCAAGGAAGGCTCATGTGACTGCTAAAGATTTCTGGAGAACCATGCACATTTAGGGAAGGTTATAAAGATTTAGAAAACACTTATGTCATTGAGGTAGTTATTTGACTTGCTATTTTAGGCATCTTCAGCAGATTTTCAAAAAAGCTGGAATAGAGGTTACAGGCGAAAACAAACGAGAGATTGACAGAGTTATTCATAGCATTGTGGGTGTAGACTATAAGAATTGTCCAGATGCTTGGAGGGAAGTAAAGAAGAGAATAGCAGAAGACGAGGAAAGTTTTGTTTCTAAGCTGAGGGCAGTATGGAGCAAGCGAGCATAGCGCACGCGTTTTCTTCTAACATCAATTGCTTGTCTGCCTAAAGCATGCGCTTGTGTTTGCACTCGGTGGTCTTTATGGGATTATAGTTATAAGCCCTTTGAGGTTTGAATTGATGAGAAAAAGGCTATATTGTTGGAGGTTTGCCAAGGTTGGATTCCTTCCCGCAAGCGCAGGTTGTTGCTTTCCGTTTGAGTAGGCATCATTTAGCTGGTCGTGCTCCTTCAAGGTTGCTAACAGAGGTTGTAGGTGATGTTTGTGGTGTTCAGGCGCATCTCATGTCCGCGGCGGAGCTGGCGTTGTGGGCACGGGTTGAAGGTCTTGCGCGAGAGGATGTTGGGCGTGCTTTGTGGAGAGAGCGAAGCCTGGTTAAGGCTTGGTGCATGCGTGGGGCTTCGCATTTGTTGGTTTCTGCTGACTTGCCTATCTTCGTGGGTGGTCTTTTGCGTCGCGGTTTAAAGAGGGAGCGTGAATGGATTGCCAAGTATGGAGTTGGGTGGTCTGAAATGGATGCTATGGTTGGAGCTGTTGTTGAGGCTTTAGGTGATGAAGTTTTAACTAGGAAGGAGCTGGCGAAACGTGTAGTTGCGCGTCTAGGACCTCAGGTGAAGCGTTGGGTTGAGCATAGTTGGGGTGGCATAGTTAAGCAAGCGTGTTTGCAAGGGCTTGTGGTTTTTGGTCCCAACATTGGTCAGAAGATTACTTTTGTGCGACGGGATAAGTGGTTGCCTCAAGTGAAAGATTTGCCAGTGGAGGAAGCAGAGGCCATGCTTTTGCGGCGTTATCTGCATGGGTATGGTCCCGCTGGTCTTGCGGATTTTGCGGCTTGGGCTGGTATGACCTTGGGTGATGCAATACCTATACGAGAGAGGGTTGGTGGCGAGATTGTTGAGGTGAAGATTGAGGATAAGCCGAGTTTAGTACTTCGAAAAGATCTGGGAATATTGCGCAAAACAGCAGCTTGTGAGAATGATGGAATCAATGTCAGGTTGTTGCCTAGTTTTGATTGCTACACGCTTGGGCATCAGAGCAAAAGCCATATTGTTGATCAAGCTCAATATAAGCGGATATATCGTAAAGCAGGGTGGCTATCACCGGTAGTTTTAGTGGATGGAAGAGCTGAAGGTATATGGAATTTTAAGAAGAAAGTAAAACGCTTGAAAATAACGATAGAGCCATTCTACGAGATTTCTAAGAATGTTAGAACACAGGTCGAGGAAGAAGCATCGAACCTAGCCCGTTTCTATGATACTGCTTGTGAAGTAGTATTTACTTAATTGAGAGCTTGCCTGTTGATGCATTCCTGCAGACTGCAACAATATGGGGAATGTTTAATCTATTTACGACAAGGATGACAACGCATAAGCGAGATTGGAGAATAGAGAAGCCCGTGCTCTTAACTATGTAGTCATAAGGAAAAATAGGGTTTGGAGTTGGAAACTTGATGTATTACACTTTACTTTTTGGCTTTGGGTTTCACTTCTTTCATGGGGACGCCGCAACAAATCAGGTCACATGCGGAACAGCCACATGCTTCGTCAACCATTACAACAAGTCCACATTCATCACATTTATACTTCGAACCCTTTTTGGCCATTTATTCTCGCCTCCTGCAACTTGTCATACACGAATCTTTCTCTCTTTTTGTGGCATATAAAACTATTCAATTCTCATATCATAACACTGTCAAGATTGAGGTTGACGAACAATCGCATTAAACTCATGAAAGTGAGCTTCAAGTCTTGAAATACTAGTAATTAAACTGAGAATAAATTATGTTTTCTACTATTTGCGCAGACATACTCTACCCCGGGTCTAGTATATGGCTCAAATATGCTAAGAAAAAGGCGCAATAATTAACCTTCTTTCACAAGTTGGACTTACGTCCACGGCGATGAAAACATATCCAAACCCCAAAATCCTAGTCAAAAGAAGATTAAGTTTAACATAGTTTCTAGTTGCTCATTTTTGATGTCGCGCGCTACTGCTTTTCAATCATTTCACCATTTAATGCTTACGTGATGTAAGATTGATTCCAACCAACAAGAAGATATATTCTTTCAGAGACTGATATGAAGCATAGGCTCAAGGTCGCGAGAGTGAAACATGGGGCTTAAACAGTTAATTGTTAGGCGGATAATACATGCAGTACCTGCGACAATAGGCGCTCTAACTATCCTCTTTGCGGTGCTGCAACTCCTATCGCCGGTCATGAGGTTGTCATTGTTCATTCAGACTCCTCGTGATATGAGGCCCGAGAATATACGAAGTTTGATTCACGAGCACGGACTGGATCAGCCGATTCCCGTGCAGTATGTAAATTGGCTGAGCAAGGTTGCTGTTCTTGACTTTGGTCGTTCACTGTCCAGTGGGGGCCAGCAATGAGCCTCGTGCTTGCTAGTCTGCCTGCAACCCTAGAACTTATACTCTACTCCGCACCTTTGATAATATTGCTTGGTGTATGGCTTGGAACCAAGGCAGCGCTTAACCACAACAAAAAGCTGGATCACATTGCACGAATTGTGGGAACCGTGGGCACATCATTCCCAGTTTTCGTCATAGCGGAAGTACTGATTGCGATATTCTTAGCTCAATTCGATTTCTACCCCGCATCCGCTGGAGGACTTGACTATTATGTGCGTTATGATCTTATTCATCGAATACAGAACGGAACTTTCAATCAATACACTCAAATGACCACAATCGACGCACTTTTGAACGGAGACATGCCGCTTTTTGTAGATGCAATAAGGCATCTGGTTTTCCCTGTAGGAATTTTGGTTTTCACTCAAACTGCGGCGTTGATGAAAGTAACAAGAGCAGGCCTAATAGAAGAATCTGGCAAAATGTACTTCATGTTTGCAATGACTAAAGGCCTTTCAAAGAAAGAGACCATTCACAAACATGCAAGAAAGAACACTTTGATCTCCGTCTTGACAATTTCAGGCTTGCTTTTGGGGAACATGCTGACTGGTCTTGCAATCGTGGAAACAGTTTTTAATATTCCGGGATTCGCAGGCCTTGCGGCACACTCTGCGCGTGTTCTCGACACGCCTGTAGTGTTTGCTTCTACGACTGTTGTCGTGTTGGTTTATATTCTTATAAACCTCGTCATAGACATTCTATACGAGTATATTGACCCCAGAATAAAGTTATAATCTCTTTGCGCACGCATGCTATTCTTGTCCGCTGATTCCAGAACGAAGTTGGTATAATAGCCTGCTGTAAGATAATAGATTTTCAAACCTCAATACAAGAATAGATAGAACAATGCCGTCCTTTGACCCTGCACGACAGAAACAAGTATCAAAGCAATATTAACGACCAGCAAAAATAGCACTATAAGACCTTCGACTAAACCCCCCATCGATTACGATATCGCTCGCCAACTTTACTGATTTCGGTTCAGCTATAACCTTTCTGCAAAATCAAAGGGACATAAGAATTATATCCGCGACCCCAAAGAAAATTCGTTATGGGTGCGTTAGGAGGATTATCCTTTTTGAATAGATAAAACCAAGTCTCAGGTCTCGAATTTTCTTCGGAATCTGCTCTTTGCAATGATTGTAGTGGGAATAGTGAGGGTTGCAAACAGTAGTACGGTTAACATAGCTGGAAACTCTGGAATTATAATTACTTCTTGTGTTGAATGGTTGTAGGTGAAGTATAGATAGCTGTGTGTGATATTGGAGCACAGCAATAGGGTGTTTGGGACTTCTTTGGCGTTGACAAATACCTTATACGTGCTATCTACTAAAGATGTTGGAACGCATATTCTACAAAGACCAGCGGTGCCCTCTTCACCAGAAACATAGAAGATTATTGCAGTGCCATTGAATCGAAAATTGGATATTGTAGAATTGCAGACAATTTGAATTTTATATTCCAGAGTAGCATCAAAATTAGATAGCAGTCCCATTAAGGGATAGTTATCTTGGTTGTCGTTGTCTATAGTGTAGGATACATTGCATCGCTGCCAACAATGGTCTGATTAGGTCCACTATATAGGTCTAGACCCTTATAGTCGCTCCAGCGGCTTCCGCCTGAGGGATAGCCGTTATCCCAAACGTTCGAATATCCAGCCTCTCGCACATACACTTCTTCGATGTTGTTATGATAAACAAAATTGCTTGAAGACTCTCTAAGATAGATATCATACCCGTTCTCTATTAAGTTGTTTTCGGATATGGTGTTATTTGAAGAGATCAGATCGATCGATCTAAAAAAAATAAGGGTTGGGTAGGGTATTCGACTGTCTGTTATGTTGCGTGCCCGCTAAAAGTCGGAGAATCCTATGCAGGGGTTGCGCGGATCCACGAGTCCCATTCCCATGTTCCAGCGCTGATGTATGTTGGCAGGATTAGGGTTATTGTGACCGTTCTAGTCTCATATTGAGCTAACGGGGTTCCGGTGTAATCCCAGTATTCCACCCAGTCTCCTGGCATCCTTCCTCTGTCATAGTCGAATGACAAAGTGACGGGGCCGTTTCCCGTGTTGTTAACGTAAAGCGTTAGTAAATGCGTTCCAGAACTAATTGAGCCCCAGTCGAACGTGGTTCCCGGCAGAAGTTCCTGCGTTTGCAGCTCATCGTAGAACACTCTGATCATGGATACGGCTTCAATTTCTGCTCTCTGCCGGAATCCTAAGTGATAAACTACGACAGCTCCAACTATTCCTAAGACACATATGATTGTTATTAAAGCGCCAAACAATATGCTCTTCTTCATTTGTGTCTCACCCCCCTTATTTTCCTTTCTCCCCTTGATTTTGAGCTCTATGAATTCCATGGGTAAACCACGCTTAAAAACACCAGTGGATGAGACCTCTATATTGTACTTCTAGCCAGAGCAATGACAAAATATGCAGCTGAATTACAAATTCGCTTCCTGGTTCTGAGGAGAGAGATGCTAGAAGTTCATTGACCTATTCGGGCTATAGATTTTTGAGTTTGGGATAAAAATTTAATCCAACCAAACCAAACAAAGTGGCTATGGGCGGGTTCTTCCAGAGTTCAGGGCTGTTAAGAAGTAGTCTCTTAGGTCTATAATATTCTCATCGTCTACGTCAAGGTTTCAAAAAGCTTCTCGAAAGCTATAGATATGCTCCCCGTGGTGTTGGTAATCCTCTATATTCTTCTTTAGACTCGATAATGTTGGTTATAAGTCCAACAAGCTCGCCAAGTCCAATTTCGATATTGCCTTTCAGCAATGA
>CAZADP010000049.1:0-5148 GCA_964483905.1 uncultured Candidatus Bathyarchaeia archaeon
GTCTTTAACTTAGTTGCATTGCCGGTTCTGCTTCCTGTTCTGTGGACATGGGGTCTGCAGCAAAACACCGCTGGGGACGCGTTTGCCGCTATACAACTAATGCTTAGTGGATGGAAAGACATTAACGTTGTTTCTCCGTGGCTTGCAATAGCCTCGTTTCTTACGGTAGGCATATTAATTGGTAAATCTCTGTGCGGTTGGATTTGCCCCTTTGGCTTTGTTCAAGACTTAGTGGATTTCGTTAATCGTAATAAGACTGAAATTTCAAGACGAACCCACGAAACCATGATTTATGTAAAATACGCCATCCTAGCTATCACTTTGTTCATTAGCATAACCTTTTCTGCTGCAAAACTCATGCAAGTGCAAAGGAGCTACGAAAACGCTTTAGGCATTTTTGCAACCGCGCCATTCACTACTCTTAGCCCCGCTGAAACTCTGTTTGCAACATTGCCAAAAATGGTTTCGAATTTTCGCAACGCACTAATGGAAAAACCAGTTTTGGATGCTTTGTCTGGAGTTTCAAGTCTGCCTCCACTTTTTTGGATTCAACTATCCATCATGATTACGGTTCTTGTTTTTGCAGCTTATGTTCCACGTGGCTGGTGTAGATATTTCTGCCCACATGGGGCGATTATGGCCATCTTGAACAGGTTTAGTTTTATTGGTTTACGTAGAGAACCCGTTAAATGTGCTAAAGGTGGATGCCGTCAATGTGTTGAAGTTTGCCCTACACTTGTTCCGATTTTGGATCTGCCTTGGGAGAAATTCAGTGATCCAGAGTGCATTTACTGTTTGAAGTGTGTCGATGCCTGCGAAAACAAGGCTATCAAACTGAAATACCCATAGACTTGTTAAGAATTGGGTTGTTTTCTGTTTTGGAGTTTGTATGGGCGATTAGTCTGATGGCTTTCTCCAAAGGCTTTAATAGAGAAACAATATTTTATGATATTGGTAATGTGTTGTGGAGATTTCTGGAAAGTATAAGCAGGTCTTCGTTGTGCTCTTGTTTATCATAGTTTCTGTAGCCATTGTGGCAGCACTGGGTCTGACAGGAGTACCGAACGGGCCGATAACAATTGCGGAGACATAACATTGGAAACCGTCAGATGGGAGTTCAAGAGACCAAACCAGACTGTGACTTTGCAGGAGGAACTTAAATCTTGTCATTCTCATGGGGAAATATCGGTAACGACTGTTGTTATGATAGGCGAATATTTGAGTGACTACCTAATTTTCGGAGACAATGTGAGTGTTCGATTGGCAACAAATCTAACTGTGACCCGCTCTCACGGCTTTTTGAAGAGCATTTACATAGCCCTTTGCAAGGATAACCAATCCGAAATCGGCTGGATTATCTATCGGAACTTGGATTTTCATGGTGAAAACCTGTCCTTGGTTAATTATTCAGGGGCTTCCACACACTCGAAGGCTCACGTCAGTCTTAAATAAATGGGACGACCAAAAAGTGCCTATTGCTCGGCAATTCCTCTCTGGATTCTTCCAACTCTCAAGAACCAGACACATCTATTAGATGTATTCTTCGAACTTGTACACTATAATGGAACAGCTTACAATGAAGTTATTCAGCCGTTTCAGCTTAGGTTGCTAGGAGATGAGGGAAATGAATAAGCATGTTCCTGACAGAACTGGCGACCTCATGATGTTTTTCAAAAAGAGGAAGCGGGTTCGGCTCTCGCTCTTAGCTATCACTGTTTCAATGAGTCTCTTGGCAACATTGTTCCTGACCGGCGTACTGGAATGGCCAATAGCGATCTCGGAAACCGTAACCTTAGAAGTTATCAGATGGGAGTTCAGGAGACCAGAATTCGAAATGCCACATATGTATGTATCCATAGCTGAAAAGGTTGAAGCTCTTTATGATTATATTCTTTGGGTGAATCCAAAAATTCGCGTGGGGACTTATGTCGGCGACGCTTCAGGATGGCTAAGTTCAGAGATAGCAATGAGCGTAGAACTGAATTCAACTACAACTAATCCGAACGTTTTACTAGAAAGCGTTTGCATAATCCTTCGTAAGGATAACCGATCTATCGTGGAATGGCAAGAGTCATTGACTAGTCTTGGAAATTTGCTACTAGTAAGTTCCTCAGAAGGAAGTCCGAGGGATAGAGAGCTTCATGTTGATTTGCGAAGTCTGAACCGTTCAAAAGGAGTTTTTCTCTCAGCTCCAGTTATGTGGAGCACTATGCCTCCAAGCAATCAAACGCATCAGTTAGATGTGTCTTTCGAACCAGTATATTACAACGGAACAGTCTACAAGAAGGTCATTCAGCCATTCCAGCTTAAGTTTGTGGTGAATGAGGGAAATGCAAGTGAACGTTTTGCTAGGTCTCGTGGTTGCATAACGAAAGTTTCATTGAGTATTGCTCCAAATATGTCTTGAGGTTTTCAGATGAGGGGTTTCTTGATTGCTTGCGTTTCTGTTGTTCGAAAGAGATTTTCTCTGTTCGTGGTTTTGAACTGGTTGTTTTTTGGAAGCATTGTCACTGGAGCTTTACTGGGACAGATGGGACATTACGAGGTTTATAGATCTGTTTTTGTCGAAGATGTTTTGATAACGGAAAGGAGTAACGTGATGCTTATGGTTGTGAGCATTTTTGTCTCTAATTTGCTTTTGAGCAGTTTTCTTCTGGTTACTCTAACTGGACTCGCATTTCCTATTTTGCCGATTGGTTTTCTTATGCTTAGGGGATTGTTGTGGGGTGTGCTGCATAACACGTTGCCGACTTCGTTGTTTTTGATTGCGTTCCCGACATTGATCCTAGAAGGGGAAGGCTATGTGCTTGCAGGTGTGGCAGGGGTCTATCTGGGACTGTCTTGGCTTAATCCGCGATGGGCATATAAGGAGGAGAATCTGTCAAGGGCGGATGCGTTGAAGAAGGCTTTGAAGGACGCCATGTACATTTACGTATTGGTGGTCGTTTTTCTTCTTGCAGCCGCAATAGTGGAGGCGGCAATTATCTCTCCGACAATAAGCCACTAAAACAGTGTCCCCTCGCAGAGACCGCAATGTAGAGTTCCGCAAGTTTTATAAATGAAACAACAAATAGTTAATTAGGCAGTGTACGATGGAATTGACTGAAAGGAAGAAACAGATTTCTCTCGTACTCTTATCTATTATTGTTCCAATGAGCCTCTTAGGAACATTTAGGCTGACAGGCATACTGAAAGAGCCAACGAAAGTCGCAGAAACAATAACACTAGAAACCATAGAATGGGAGTTCGAGAGGATAAACCAGTCTGCTGACATATTCTATGTAGTTGAAGCTCTTCATGATGATAATGGTTTCGCAGTCAATCAAAGAATCCACATATGGGATTATGTCAACCGCCCTTTAGCATGGTCTGGATCCACTATAACAATGGTAGTGGAACTAAATTCAAATACAACCAGTCAGAATGGCTATATTGAAAGCGTTTACGTTGCACTTTACAAAGACCAATTATCTACAGTAGATTGGGTTCGTCCGCTATCTCGTTTTGGAAATCTTTCTATAGTAGAACAGGCGGTAGGGTACGAGTGGAGCACGAAGGCAGATCTTAGGTTAACGAGCGTGAAACATTCAAGGTCGGTCAAGTTCTCCGCCATGGTCGTATGGTCTCTTCTAACTCCAAATAACCAATCTCACCAAATGGACGTATTATACGAACTCATCTATTACAACGGCACGGCGTATAAGAAGATAACACAACCATTCCAGCTGAAGGTTATGGGAAGGTAAAGGAAATGAGAAGACTTTGCAATGCTAAAAAGAAAATTCCGGCTAGCATAATTGCTACTATAGTATTGCTGTCCAGTTTACTTGTTCCTCCAGCATCGGCTGCAAGTTCATGGTCTAAGCCAAGACCTTCAAACGATACTGATTATTTTGAAACAATAGGGAATGCCTACACTAATGGTATAGCCTCCGTGGGTATGGGTGTTCAGATCTGGGATTACAACGAGAGAGCTGCAGGTTACCTAGATGAGCTCAATCTTCGTGTTAGTGTTTCAGCAAATACTAGAGTCGGTATTGGATATAATATAAACCCATGCAGTTATGCTTGGTTTAGCGTTTCGAATTCTACGAACATCACTCTCGACAATAGTGGTGTGTGGCTTGATCTCCCCTTCGAGGTTGCTCTCTTTCACGGCGTTTATTACAATCGTGTTTGGGTCTGCGACAATGGTTTCTTGAGCTTTGACTCGAACTCAACAAGTAATACGCCTCAAGCTATCCCGAACACGGATAAGCCTAACTCACTCATCGCCCCATTCTGGAGAGATCTTGATCCTGATCCATCTAAAGGAGGGTCTATAACCTATGGTACAATAGGCTCCCCGGGAGACGATTCATTTGTCATAAGTTGGAACGGAGTTCCAAACAAGGTTAACGGCACGGCCAAACAGTCATTCCAGATTATAATATTCAGGATAGGCTCTTTCTCGCAACCCTACAGCCAACATAATAGAATATACTTTCAATACAAATCCATAACAAAAGACTGCCCAACGGTAGTTGGAGTTGAGGATATCGTGGGAGACAGGGGTTCGTCGTACAATTATAACCAACTTGCCAGTAACTCTGGTCTCGAAGTTCGATATCCAGTCTCCGGTTATCGGATAGAACGACTCAGGATAAGACTGTTAAAATCCGATACAGCAGCGACGATAAATGTGCAAAGACCGCAAATAGGAGGGTACAATGTCATTTTAAAGCAACCTCCAAGCGATACTTATGGTGACTTTTTTGTTGATGCGGTCGGTTTTGGAGCAGAGCACCTGCTTGGTAGGTATGTGGGAATTCCTGGGGCTGGAGTTGTGTTCGGGGTTTGGCTGATCGTGTTTGAAAACGCAATTCGTTTGGCATCGGCGCTTTCGGAACCAATTTTTGGTGTTAAAGATGCGGGTACCAGTGAAAACGAGGCTAATGTCACCTCGGAGGCTTCGTCTGAAGCCCCGGTGCCAGGTTGTTGTAAACCATTTGACGCCACTCTTTCAGCCCTAATCACATGGTATTTCAACGACGCAAACGACAGGGGTCATTCGCTCAAAATAATCGCAGAGCTAGAATACCTTGAGCTACTTGATGATTATGTAGCCAACTATTATACTATCTCTACATCAGTTTCTCTCAATATGTA